>NZ_QPEL01000018.1:0-21353 GCF_008368965.1 Bacillus sp. AY2-1
TTAATCGTATTTCTATCAAGCGTATTAGTATAATAGAAACTTTGTAACAAAAGAAAAAGAAGGGAGAATGAAAGATATGAAAGAGCAAGTATTACAAGTAACAAAAGGTGACTTCGTAGGATCAGCAAGTGGAGCGGTAGTATTAACAGCATTAATCGTATTTCTATCAAGTGTATTAGTATAATATAGATAACTTTGTAACAAAAGAAAAAGAAGAGAATGAAAGTATTAGTAAGTAGTTAATATGTTGGAGTCTTTTTTATTTTCTTCTTATATACCTTCAAGTATTAAAGTTACCTCATTATTTAGTATCCATGGCTAATTAGACGCTGCGGTTGCAACTTGATTCAACGAATAATCAAAAATCCACTGATTAAAGTTTCACTTTATTTCAAAGAGAAAAAAGTCGAATTTTATATGTAAGAAAAAAAGAGGAATTTGACAGAAAAGATAGAAAATTTTAAAGGTCAGAATTTGTTAGCTTGCTAACTAATTTCTATTTATTTATGTTGGAAGCGTTTTCGGTTGGTTTTAAGTATGGACCATTTAATCTATTTACAGGGGGATGAAGATATTATGAAACAAAAATCTATGGATACGCTAGCTGCACAAATGGAGGACTTTTTTCCAGTACGTGATGTAGATCATTTGGAATTTTACGTAGGGAATGCAAAGCAATCGAGTTATTATCTTGCGAGAGCATTCGGATTCAAAATTGTGGCTTACTCTGGATTAGAAACTGGAAACCGTGAAAAGGTATCTTATGTTCTTGTGCAAAAAAATATGCGTTTCGTTGTGTCTGGAGCTTTAAGTAGTGAAAATCGTATTGCAGAGTTTGTAAAGACTCATGGTGATGGCGTGAAGGATGTGGCACTACTTGTTGATGATGTTGATAAAGCATACTCAGAAGCAGTGAAACGTGGTGCCGTCGCAATTGCTCCACCAGAGGAATTAACAGATGAGGACGGTACATTGAAAAAAGCAGTTATTGGTACGTATGGTGATACAATTCATACGCTTGTAGAGCGTAAAAATTATAAAGGGGCATTTATGCCAGGATTCCAAAAGGTAGAGTTTAATATTCCATTTGAAGAGTCTGGTTTAATTGCTGTCGATCATGTAGTTGGTAATGTTGAAAAAATGGAAGAGTGGGTTAGTTATTACGAGAATGTCATGGGCTTTAAACAAATGATTCATTTTGATGATGACGATATTAGTACAGAGTATTCGGCGTTAATGTCGAAAGTTATGACGAATGGAAGCCGTATTAAGTTTCCGATTAACGAACCAGCAGACGGAAAGAGAAAGTCACAAATTCAAGAGTATCTAGAATTCTATAATGGAGCTGGTGTACAGCATCTTGCTTTATTAACAAGTGATATTGTTAAAACAGTTGAAGCGCTTCGTGCAAATGGGGTGGAGTTTTTAGATACACCTGATACTTATTATGATGAGTTAACTGCACGAGTTGGAAAAATCGATGAAGAAATTGATAAGCTAAAAGAATTAAAGATCTTAGTAGATCGTGATGATGAAGGTTACTTACTACAAATCTTTACGAAACCAATTGTAGATCGCCCGACTTTATTTATTGAAATCATTCAACGTAAAGGTTCTCGTGGATTTGGTGAAGGAAACTTTAAAGCGTTATTCGAATCAATTGAAAGAGAACAAGAGCGTCGCGGAAACTTATAAGATTTATATCCACCAGCAAAAGTCCCTTTGCTGGTGGAAATTTCATTTTTATAAGGAGGAATCAGGATGAAATTTGTTACATTTCGTCTTCCTTCAAAAGAAATACGGGCTGGATGGCTTGAAGGTGACAAAGTAATAGATATGAATCTTGCTAGTGAAGGGAGAATCCCTTCTTCTATGATGGCTTTTTTAGAGAAAGCTGATGAGTATGTAGAAGTAGTGAGGAATGTTAAGAATCCAAATAAGGGTATATATGCTTTAGAAGAAGTACAATTGACAGCTGCTCTTCCTAATCCGAGTAGTATTCGAGATTTTTACGCATTTGAACAACATGTAAAAACAGCTCGCGGACGAAGAGGACTAGATGTTGTGCCTGAATGGTACGATATTCCGGTTTTTTATTTTACTAATCATCGTGCTGTAATTGGTTCCGGTGATTTTGTAATTGGTCCGAAAAAGTCTAAAAAGCTTGATTACGAGTTGGAGATCGCTTGCGTAATAGGAAAAGAAGGGCGAAATATTTCTCGTGAGCAAGCAGAGGAATATATTTTTGGTTATTGTATTATGAACGACTGGAGTGCGAGAGACTTACAAGCAACAGAAATGAAAGTAGGTCTCGGTCCAGCGAAAGGAAAGGACTTTGCAACTTCGTTAGGAGCACATCTTGTTACGAAAGAGGAATTAGATGTTTATCGTAATGGAGATCGATATGATTTAGAAATGACTGCTCATGTAAATGGAAAACTATTATCAAAGGGAAACTTCCAAGATATTTACTATACATTTGCTGAAATGATTGAACGTGCTTCAGAGGACGTTACGTTATATCCAGGAGATGTGATTGGTTCTGGGACAGTAGGAACAGGCTGTATTTTAGAACTTGGTACAGAAGAGTGGCTACAAGATGGAGATGTTGTAGAGCTGTCGATTACTGGTTTAGGTACACTACGTAATACGATCAAAAAAGAAAAGGAAGCGAGTGATGGGCATGTTTTATCGTCACATGGGAGAACTACCTCATAAACGACATGTACAATTTCGTAAAAAAGATGGATCGCTTTATCGTGAACAGGTAATGGGAACAAAAGGTTTTTCTGGTACGCAGTCTATTTTGTATCATCACTATATGCCAACAGAAGTAGGTCATTCTGCATTATCGCATTCTTGTCAGTTGCAGTATGAAGAGGATGTTGCTCTTTCTCATCGCCACTTCCGAACGAAAGAAAATAAAAAAAGTGGTGATGCAATAAGTGGACGAAATTTCATACTTGGAAATGAAGATTTGTTAATTGGAGTAGTGAGCCCAACAGAAAAAATGGATTATTTCTATCGTAATGGTGATGGCGACGAAATGTTATTTGTTCATTATGGAACAGGGAAAATTGAAACGATGTTTGGAACGATTCACTATAGAAAAGGCGACTATGTAACGATCCCAATTGGAACGATTTATCGTGTTATTCCAGATGAAGGAGAGACTAAGTTTCTTGTTGTAGAGGCGAATAGCCAAATTACAACGCCGCGTCGTTATCGAAATGAATACGGACAATTGTTAGAGCATAGTCCGTTTTGTGAAAGAGATCTTCGTGGTCCAGAAAAATTAGAGACCTATGATGAAAAAGGCGATTTTGTCGTAATGACAAAATCAAGAGGTTATATGCACAAACATGTTTTAGGACACCACCCGTTAGATGTTGTTGGATGGGATGGCTATTTGTATCCGTGGGTATTTAATGTAGAGGATTTTGAACCAATTACAGGGCGCATTCATCAGCCGCCGCCAGTACATCAAACATTTGAAGGGCATAATTTTGTTATTTGCTCTTTCGTACCACGTTTATACGATTATCATCCAGAGTCAATTCCGGCACCATATTATCATAGTAATGTTAATAGTGATGAAGTTCTTTACTATGTAGAAGGAAACTTTATGAGTCGCAAAGGTGTGGAAGAAGGTTCTATTACACTTCATCCGAGCGGGATTCCCCATGGGCCGCATCCGGGGAAAACAGAGGCAAGTATAGGGAAGAAAGAGACACTTGAATTAGCTGTTATGATAGACACATTCCGTCCGCTTCGTATTGTAAAACAAGCACATGAAACAGAAGATGAAAAGTATATGTATAGCTGGATTGAACAAGGTTCATATACTGTGAAATAAGTAAAAAAAGCATGCTCTCAATAAGGGAGCATGCCTTTTTTTGTGGAATCGACATGTATAATAATACCAAAAAGAGTTGTCGAAAGATATATAGAAAGAATGATAAGGATAGTGCATATTCAGAAGAATTTCTACTTGTTTCGACAAAAGTATTGACTAGGAAAAGCGTAATGAGTAAAATAAAAAAGCGAATTAAAAATTTTCAGAAAATTTAAAACTTGGAGGAGTGAAAGATGAAGCAAATTTTTCAAAAGAAGCCAATTGCAAAGTTAATGCAAGAAAGTAAGCAAAAAACGTTAGCAAGAACATTGGGCGCGCTAGATTTAACTATGCTTGGAATCGGAGCAATTGTTGGAACTGGTATTTTTGTTCTAACGGGTGTTGTGGCAGCGAAACATTCTGGGCCAGCTATTATATTATCATTTGCGATTGCCGCGCTAGCTTGTGCCTTTGCTGCATTTTGTTATGCTGAATTTGCTTCTTCAGTTCCTGTATCGGGCAGTGTGTATACGTATACATACGCGACGATGGGAGAAGTATTCGCATTTTTAATTGGCTGGGATCTAATGCTTGAATATTTACTTGCTACATCTGCTGTAGCAAACGGTTGGTCTGCATATTTTCAATCTTTATTAAAGGGGTTTGGAATTCACATTCCGACTATTCTCTCCTCGGCTCCTGGTACAGGGAAGGGTGGAATAATTGATCTACCTGCAGTTCTAATTATTTTAGTGATGACAGTTCTTTTATCTAGGGGTGTTCGTGAAAGTGCACGAGTAAATAACATTATGGTATTTATTAAAATAGCAGTTGTTCTTATTTTTATCTTTGCTGGTTTTAATTATGTGAAACCTGAAAACTGGACGCCTTTTATGCCGTTTGGTTTAGATGGTGTAATGGCTGGAGCGGCTACAGTATTCTTCGCATTTATAGGATTTGATGCAGTTTCAACAGCGGCAGAAGAAGTGAAACGTCCGCAACGTGATTTACCAATTGGTATTATTGCATCGTTATTAATTTGTACAGTTCTTTATATCGTTGTTTCGCTTATTTTGACAGGAATTGTTCCATACGGACAGTTAAATATATCAGATCCAGTTGCTTTTGCACTTCAATTTATTGGACAAGATGGCTTAGCTGGAGTAATTTCAGTAGGAGCAATTACAGGAATTACAACAGTAATGCTAGTTATGATGTATGGGCAAGTTCGTGTTTCTTATGCGATGAGCCGAGATGGTTTACTGCCGAAGCGTCTTGCTAAAGTTCATCCGAAATTTAAAACGCCATTTTTAAATACATGGACAACGGGAATTATTGCGGCACTGATTTCAGGATTAATAGATTTAAATGTTTTAGCACATCTTGTAAACATGGGGACATTGTCAGCATTTGCACTCGTAGCTGTTGCGGTAATTGTAATGAGAAGAACCCATCCAGACTTACCAAGGGCATTTAAGGCTCCGCTTGTACCGTTTTTACCAGCGTTAACAGTGATTTTCTGTTTATACTTAATGCTTCAATTATCGGGGACAGCATGGATTAGTTTTGGGATATGGATGGTTATTGGTATAGCGGTTTACTTCTTATATAGCCGAAAACATAGTGCTTTAAATAATAGTAAAAAAGAAGAAGATGTTGCGAATTTATAAGCGAAAAAAATCCATTCTAATTCTGTTAGAATGGATTTTTTTATTTGAAAATTTACATTTTTCTGAACTTATTATAAGATAATTGTTGGCTAACTAAAGGGGTGAAATGATGAAAAATACGTGGCGTGAGTTAAGGGAGATGGACCGTAACGTATGGATTCGATTTATTGGAGAGACGTTAAATGGAATTGCAATGATGATGTTAATGCCTTTTTTTGCATTATATTTAAAAGATAAGGTAGATTCGTTGTTGGAAGTTGGGGTTATTATGGCGCTTTCTCCAATTGCTGCAAGCTTTGGATCACTTATAGGAGGAAGAATTGCTGACATATATGGAAGAAAACCGATTATGATATTTTCTATGGCAAGTAATGCATTATTAATGCTCGGTTTTCTATTTATAGAAGGATTTATTCCATATGCAATTTTATCTATTTTTTTAGGATTGAGTAATTCTTTATTTCATCCAGCTGCATCAGCTATGGTCGCAGATGTAACGGCACCAGAAAAAAGAACAGAGGCATATGGTTTATTACGAATGGGACACAATATAGGTGCTGCGATTGGTCCGATAATGGGAGCATCAGTAGTTGTGTTGTCAAAGAATCTTGTGTTTATTATTGCCTCTTCTACAATGCTATTTTATGCGTTACTTGTATTACTTCTTATTCAAGAGACGATGCCAAAGAGGACAGATAAGGAAGAACATAAAGAAAAGGAATCTGGGGCAGTTTGGAAAATTGTAATGCGAGATAAGGTATTAATGATTTACTTATTAGCAGGTATTATCATTTCGATGGGGTTTTCTCAAACAGAAGGCATGTTGCCACTACATTTTGATAACGAAATGAAGCGTATTTTTGGAACGAATAATCCATATCCATATTTAATGGCGTTAAACGGACTATTAGTTGTTTTATTCCAATTTCAAATTTCAAAATGGGCTACGGATAAACCAGTCGGGAAGACGATGTTATATGGTGCATGTTTGTTCGGGATTGGATTATTTTTTATAGGGTGGTTACCGAAGTGGTTTGGAGAGTTTAATACAAATGCTACAGTTATTTTAATAACACTACTGTTCGTTTATGCTATATATACGTTAGGTGAGATGATTATGTCGCCTGTACAAATGACATTTGTAGCAAACTTGGCACCTGAGCATTTGAGAGGGACTTATATGGGCGCTGCAAGTTTGCAGTGGATTACAGGAAGCGCATTTGGTCCACTTTTGGGAGGCTTTTTATTAGATCGATTACTTGGCCACTTTCTATTTACAATTTTAGCTGTAGGATGTGTAGTTGCAGGTATTGTATATATTTCTTTAGATCGCCTTGTTGAGCAAAGGCAAAAAGATACACTAACCAAACAATCTTCTTAGTAAATAGGTGACATACACAAAAAAGGGGATTTCTACATATTTTAGGTACATAACTAGATAGGATTACCATTTCATTTTAAAATTCACCTTTGTATAGTAGTGGAATAGAAAAAGTGTAGAAAACCAATAAGTGGTGTCATTTAATTATTTGTGGAAGTTACATTTTATTTCAAATAGGAACTACCTATTTTTATAAAAAGTGCTAAAATAGAAAAATGAAAACAATTGGTTAGGGTGATTTCAGTGACAAAAATTAAATTAGGTTTATTATATGGTGGAAAATCAGCTGAGCATCAAGTTTCGTTACAGACGGCTCTTGCTGCTATTAAAGCGTTAAATCAAGATAAATTCGAGATTCATCCAATTTATATTACAGAACAAGGTCAATGGGTACGTGGTGAGCGTATTGAAGGCGAAGTAACAGATGTTGAAGCTTTAAAAATGAGTAGTGCAGAAAATGCGATTTCTCCGTTATCATTAAGTACAGAGATTATTCCATCTGCAGCTTCTGAGGAAAACGCTATTGACGTTATTTTCCCATTACTACATGGACCAAACGGTGAAGATGGAACGGTTCAAGGACTATTAGAATTGATGAATATTCCTTATGTAGGAAATGGTGTTCTAGCATCATCTGCTGGTATGGATAAAGTTGTTATGAAAAACATCTTTGCAGAGGCTGGTTTAAAACAAGCAAAATATGCGTCTTTCATTCGCAGTGCATGGGAAAAAGATCGTGAGGAAGCTTATTCTAAAGTAGAAGATAAGTTAGGATATCCTTGTTTCGTAAAACCAGCAAACCTTGGTTCAAGTGTTGGTATTAATAAGTGTAAAAATCGTGAAGAACTTGAGAATGCATTTGTAGAGGCATTCCAATTTGATCGCAAAATTATTGTAGAAGAAAATATTGTAGGTCGTGAAGTAGAAGTGGGGGTACTAGGTAATGATGAGCCGAAATGTTCAGTTGTAGGTGAAATCGTTCCGAAAAAGGACTTCTATGATTATAAGTCGAAATATATCGATGGTGATACGGCGTTAATTATTCCAGCTGAAATGACAGAAGAAGAATCTGATGTGATTAAGCGTGATGCAATTATTGCGTTCCAATCATTAGATGGTGCAGGCTTAACGCGAGCTGATTTCTTCTTAACGAAAGACGGAGAAGTGTATATTAACGAAGTAAACACTATGCCAGGATTTACACCGTTTAGTATGTTCCCTCTATTATGGCAACATACTGGGTTACCGTATCCAGAGTTAATCGAAGAGCTAATTCGTTTAGCGATTGAACGTCACGAAGAAAAACAAAAAATTAAATATACAATCTAACAAAAAAAGGAGGAAGCACTATTCGTAGGAATAGTGCTTCCTCTATGTAAGGAGCGTTTCTATATGATAAAGCGAATGTTAAAGCAAGTAGAACAGATGGTAAATGGTACTGGATTAGCAGAGCAATATGAGGGAACTATTATTCAAGGCGTGTCTATTGATACGAGAAAAATTGAAAAAGGAAACTTATATGTTCCGATTCAAGGGGAGCGTTTCGATGGACATGCTTTTGTAGATAAAGCAGTTGAAAATGGAGCTGTAGCTACATTATGGATGAAAGATGTAGCAAATCCACCCGAGAATCTTCCGGTTATTTTTGTAGAAGATACGCTATCTGCACTGCAAATGTTAGCGAAAAACTATCGCGATCAATTGGATGTTAAAGTTGTTGGTGTGACAGGTAGTAACGGTAAAACATCCACGAAAGATATTGTGACAAGTATTCTCGCGACTAAGTTCAAAGTTCAAAAAACAGAAGGAAATTTCAATAACCATATTGGGTTACCTCTCACTATTTTAAACTTAGAAGAAAATACAGAAGTAGCTGTATTAGAAATGGGTATGTCAAGCCGAGGAGAGATTGAATTTTTATCTAAGTTAGCTCGTCCTAATGCAGCTATCATTACGAATATTGGTGAGGCACATTTAATGGATTTAGGATCTCGTGAGGCAATTGCTAAAGCGAAATTAGAAATTGTTACAGGGTTACAAGAAGGTGGCGTGTTCGTATATAATGGAGATGAGCCGTTATTAACGAATCGTGTTCCTGAAATGAATTTAGCAGCAGAAACAGTTACGTTTGGTGATGCAAGAGCCAACGATTACTATCCAACAACTGTAACATTACAGGCAACTGGGACACATTTTAAAATGAATAGAGATGAAAATATTTCATTCTACCTACCGGTGTTAGGAAAACATAATGTGTACAATACACTTGCTTCAATGGCAATTGCGACACATTTTGGGGTGACGTGGGAAGAAATGAAACAAGGTTTAGTAACACTTCAAATGACGGGCATGCGTATGGAGATTGTAAAAACGGATAGTGGATTAACAATTATCAACGATGCTTATAATGCAAGTCCGACGGCTATGGAGGCAGCATTCCATTTAATGAATGGTTTAGATGGATTTACTAAAAAAATCGTTGTGCTCGGTGATATGTTAGAACTTGGAAATCAAGAAGTGCAGTTCCATTATGAGGTAGGTAAATTAATCGATCCAGCAAAAATCGCACATGTATTCACATACGGTAGATTAGGAGCTCAAATTGCTGAAGGAGCGAAAATTAATTTCCCTAATGAACGTGTAAAGGCGTATGATAATAAAGAAGAGTTAGTAAGAGATTTACAAGCGGTAGTCGATGCCAAAGATGTTGTATTAATAAAAGCATCTCGCGGTATGAAATTAGAAGAAGTAATTACGATGTTGAAATAATTGGTGTATATAAATAGGGATGATAGTCACGAAAATAGAAGAAACTTATAATAAGCGCTTACAGTAAATGATAAAAAAATAAAAGTAAAGAAAAAGGCCCTTAATATAAAATAAGGTAACAGTTGGGTTTGCTTTTTACACATACAAAACTTATAATTGATAAAGTGTAATAACGTTTAGAAGTATTTTCGTGAAGAATATACGCCCGGTTATATACGTGAGCATTCAGGAAAAGGGCTTTTCCGCAAATTCGGAAAACGCCTTTTTTTAAATGATAAGTATAGGATAGAAAAGGAGAAGTAACATTGACAACATTTCGAGAATTAGGATTAAGTGAGTCTTTACTGCAATCGGTTGAAAGTATGGGCTTTGAAGAGGCTACGCCGATTCAAGCTGAAACAATTCCACATGCATTGCAAGGTAAGGATATTATTGGGCAAGCGCAAACAGGTACAGGGAAAACAGCAGCATTCGGATTACCACTATTAGATAAAGTGGATACAAATAAAGAAGCAGTTCAAGGTATTGTTATCGCGCCAACGCGTGAATTAGCAATTCAAGTTGGAGAAGAGCTATACAAAATTGGTAAACATAAACGTGTTCGTATTCTACCAATTTATGGTGGTCAAGATATTAACCGCCAAATTCGTGCTCTAAAAAAACACCCACACATTATTGTTGGTACGCCGGGTCGTATTTTAGATCATATTAACCGTAAAACACTTCGCTTACAAAACGTAGAGACTGTTGTTCTTGATGAAGCGGATGAAATGTTAAACATGGGCTTCATTGAAGATATTGAAGCGATTTTAACAGATGTGCCAGAAACACATCAAACATTATTATTCTCAGCGACAATGCCAGATCCAATCCGTCGTATTGCTGAGCGTTTCATGACTGAGCCTCAACACATTAAAGTAAAAGCAAAAGAAGTAACAATGCCAAACATTCAGCAGTTCTATTTAGAAGTGCAAGAAAAGAAAAAGTTTGACGTGTTAACACGCTTACTAGATATTCAATCTCCAGAGCTTGCGATCGTATTCGGTCGTACAAAGCGTCGTGTTGATGAATTATCAGAAGCATTAAACTTACGTGGTTATGCAGCAGAAGGTATTCATGGTGACTTAACACAGGCGAAACGTATGTCTGTATTACGTAAATTTAAAGAAGGTGCTATTGAAGTTCTTGTTGCAACAGACGTTGCTGCACGTGGTCTTGATATTTCAGGCGTAACACACGTATACAACTTCGATATCCCACAAGATCCAGAATCATACGTTCACCGTATCGGTCGTACTGGCCGTGCAGGTAAAAAAGGTATTGCAATGTTATTTGTAACACCACGTGAATCAGGACAATTAAAAAATATCGAGCGTACAACAAAACGTAAAGTTGATCGCATGGAAGCACCGACACTTGATGAGGCATTAGAAGGTCAACAACGTTTAATCGCTGAAAAACTTCAAAGCACGATTCAAAATGAGAACTTATCATACTACAAGCGTATTGCAGAAGAAATGTTAGAAGAGAATGACTCTGTAACAGTAGTAGCTGCTGCTTTAAAAATGATGACTAAAGAGCCGGATACAACTCCGATTGCTTTAACATCAGAACCACCAGTTGTTTCAAGAGGTGGCGGTTCTAAAAAACGTGGCGGTAACGGAGGCGGATACCGTGATGGTAACCGTAATCGTAGTCGTGATGGACGCGGTGGTGGCGATGGTCGTAACCGTGATGGACGTAATCGTGACGGAAACCGTGATCGCAATCGTGATGGAAACCGTGATCGTAATCGTGATGGTGGTAGTCGTGGTCGTAGAGGTGAAGGTCAAGGTCGCCCAGGATCTTCAAATGGACGCGGCGAAAGAAAACATCATAGCCGTCCACAAGCTTAATAAAAAAAGAGAATGCCCTTTGCGGGCATTCTCTTTTTTTATTTCTGTAATTGTGCATACTACATAGTAGTTATGATAGAAAAGGGGCTGTTATATGCTTGTAAGGCTTGGTTACGTTGCGATGAGTGTGCATTTGAAGAATGCATCCCCATCTCAAACGATGACGTACGCACAGTTTCAGAAAATAGATGATCGTGATGCTGCAATTCGTAAACTTGAAAGAATTGCTAATTCCAATTTGGAAAATTGTTTGCGTTTATTAAAGCATAATAAGGGACATGACATATCTTTCTTTCGGCTTAGTTCTAAGCTCATTCCTTTAGCGAATCATGAGGAATTGTTAGAGTGGAACTATATTCGTCCTTTAAAAGAAAAATTGAAAGAATTAGGTGAATATGCAATTCATATGAATATGCGAATTGATTTTCATCCAGATCATTTTGTTGTACTAAATTCACCTGAGGAGAGTGTTTTCAAACAATCTGTAAAGACATTGCAGATGCACAAAAAATTATTAAAAGGCATGGGGATTGAACATAAGCAACGATGTGTACTACATGTTGGAGGAGGGTATAAAGATAAAGAACTTGCATTAGAGCGTTTTATAGAGAATTGGTCTAATGTCCCAAGGGGTATTCAAGAAATGATTATATTAGAAAATGATGATACAACTTTTACGTTAGAGGAAACATTATATTTAGGAGAAAAATTAGATATTCCCGTCGTGTTTGATTTGCATCACCATATGATGAATAATGAGCAAGAAGATTGGTATGAAGATTGGGCACGTGTTGTTCATACGTGGGAAACATCTTTGTTGCCAGTTAAAATGCATATCTCTAGCCCTAGAGAGGGAAAAGATCCAAGAGCTCATGCAGATTATATTAATGTAGACGCATTTTTATCTTTTTTAAGAAGGATAAAGGGAAGTGTTCCGCAAATTGATTGTATGATTGAGGCGAAGATGAAGGATGAGTCTTTATTTCAATTAATGAGGGATTTAAGCGAACAGGTAGATGTAGAAATTATCGATGGTGCAAGCTTTTATATTAAATAAGCTTTGCACCATCGTTTTTTTTGGTTAAAAAAGGAGTTAAAATGCCGCCGGTTATTAAACCTGTTAAATGACTGATCGGATTGGCGGAAGGGTTAAAGAAAGTAAATAGCAGTAATAGAAGTATCATAATTGAGAAAATGGCAATTTCTTTTGGTTGTGAAGAGCGGTAACGATTGTACAATAAAAATAATTGTGCGCCTAATAGTCCGAAAATCCCACCTGATGCACCTGCGTGAATATATTCAGGTGGCATAATAATATAAGAAGAAATATTTCCAGAAATTCCAGAAATAAAAAATAGAATAAAAAAAGAAAAGTGTCCGAGTTGCTTTTCGATAGAAGAACCAAGTGCAAACAAAAAAATACTATTAGAAAGAAAATGTTGTAAGTCTACGTGTACCAGAAGGGAAGTTATGACACGCCACCATTCTCCTTTAGCGATATATTCATTAGAGGCTGCCAGTGGGAAGAGGAAAAAGTCGCCTAATATCATCAGGACTAAGTGAATAAGAAGTAAGGTGAGAATAGTCGATTGTAAAGAAATCTGAGTGGATCTTATTAGCATACGGTTACTATCACCCCTTTTGCATCAGAAAGATTCTCTGTTATTCTTATCAATATGAAAGAAGAAAGTTAAATAGAAGAAGGGGATTTTGAAATGATTATAGGGATTGGAATCGATATTATTGAATTAAATCGTATTGAAAAAATGCTAGATGGAAAGCTTAAATTTATGGAACGTATTTTAACGGAAAATGAACGTAATGTTGCTATGGAGCTGAAAGGAAGTCGCCTTACAGAGTTTGTAGCTGGAAGATTTGCAGCGAAAGAGGCATATTCAAAAGCTGTAGGTACTGGTATCGGGAAAGAAGTGAGCTTTTTAGATATTGAAGTGAAAAATGATGAAAGAGGTAAGCCGATTCTGATTACAAGTACAGAGTATGTTGTTCATTTATCAATTAGTCATAGTAAGGAATTTGCTGTTGCTCAAGTTGTTTTAGAAAGCTCGTCACGCTAGTCTGCATATTTTATATCTTTGTCTCATATATTTGAGGTAGCGATAAGGAAGGTACATCTTCCATTCATTTATAGGGGCAAAGGGGCTGAAGTGATGAAAAGGCGTCTGTTTTTAGTTCTTGTCGGTTTGTTGACCGTTTTTGTATTGGCGGGTTGTGTGGAAAAGAAACAAGATGATGTCGTGAAAGATTTAGAAGCGAAAGTAAAAGGGATGAAAAGTTATCAAGCTGAAGCGAAATTATCTATTAAAACAGGAAATGAGCCTCAGGAGTATAACGTAGAAATTTGGCATAAGGAACCGTCTTTTTATCGTGTGAATTTAAAGAATGCAAAAAAAGATCAGAGCCAAATTATTTTAAGAAATGAAGAAGGTGTATTTGTATTAACGCCAGCACTTAATAAGAGCTTCCGTTTTCAAAGTGATTGGCCGCAAAATAGCAGCCAGGCTTATTTATATGAATCACTTGTAAGAGATATTTTGCAGGATAAGAAAAACCTTACTTTCGAGAAAACAGATAAGTATTATATTTTTAAAACAAAAACAAACTATCAACATCAAAATATGTTGCCGAAACAAGAGATTACACTGAAGAAGAGCGATTTGACTCCAGTTTCAGTGAAGTTAATGGATAATGATCAAAATGTTCTTGTAAAAGTAGATTTCTCTAAGGTAAAATTCGATGCGAAATTTGATAAAGGTGCATTTGATACGAAACAAAATATGTCTAGAGCGCAGGTAGATGTTCAAACAACAGCGAAAGAAGACAAACCGTTTGCTACTTTGTATCCGCTTGATACACCACAAGGTATGACTCTGCAAGATGAAAAAGAGTTGAAGACAGACAGTGGCAAGCGTGCGATACTCACATACACTGGAAATAAGAAATCCTTTACTTTAATACAAGAAAAGGCAAAAGTTGCAGAGGCTTCATCAGCGGTAAGTGTAAGTGGAGAACCGGTTGATCTTGGGTTTACGATTGGTGCGTTGACGAAAGACTCTGTAACGTGGTCGCATAACGGAGTAGAATATATGCTCGTGTCTAAAGGTTTAGAGCCGAAGGAGCTGTTAATGGTTGCTCGTTCAGTTACAGCGAAGCAGGTGAAGTAAACTTCTTAGACGTGGTGATATATGTGCACCACGTCTTTTCTTAGTTTGAAGGTGGATTTCATAAAAGAAGCATATAAAAGAATAAGCTTCGCATATCGTGTATAAGGAAGTGTATTTATGGAAGAAGCACCATTTTATCGTGACACGTGGGTGGAAGTGGATTTAGATGCCATTTATAACAACGTTACACATATTAAAGAGTTCATCCCAAGTGATGTAGAGATTTTTGCTGTAGTTAAAGCGAACGCATATGGGCACGATTATGTACCGGTTGCTAAAACGGCATTAGAAGCGGGTGCAACAAGGTTAGCTGTTGCTTTTTTAGATGAAGCTCTAGTGCTTCGGAGGGCCGGTATTACTGTGCCAATTTTAGTGTTAGGTCCCTCGCCGCCGCGTGATGTAAATGTAGCTGCTGAAAATGATGTAGCGCTAACTGTTTTTCAAAAAGAATGGGTGGACGAAGCAATTAAACTTTGGGATGGTTCATCTGTAATGAAATTTCATATTAATTTTGATAGTGGTATGGGGAGAATTGGAATACGTGAAAGAAAAGAGCTGAAAGAATTTTTAAGGAGTTTAGAAGGTGCACCGTTTTTAGAGTTAGAAGGAGTATACACGCATTTTGCAACGGCAGATGAGGTTGAGACTTCGTATTTTGATAAGCAATATAACACGTTCTTAGAGCAGTTAAGTTGGTTGAAAGAATTCGGAGTGGATCCTAAGTTTGTCCATACAGCTAATAGTGCTGCCACGTTACGTTTTCAAGGGATTACATTTAATGCAGTGCGAATTGGGATTGCAATGTATGGATTATCTCCTTCTGTAGAAATACGTCCTTTTTTACCATTTGAATTAGAACCGGCGCTATCACTGCATACGAAAGTAGCTCATATTAAACAGGTGATTAAAGGTGATGGAATTAGTTATAACGTCACTTATCGAACGAAAACTGAAGAATGGATCGCGACTGTAGCGATTGGTTATGCAGATGGATGGCTTAGAAGATTACAAGGATTTGAAGTGCTTATAAATGGTAAAAGGGTACCGATTGTAGGGCGAGTAACAATGGATCAGTTCATGATTCATCTTCCTTGTGAAGTGCCGCTTGGTACGAAAGTTACGCTTATTGGAAGGCAGGGAGATGAGTATATTAGCGCTACAGAGGTTGCGGAATATTCAGGGACTATTAATTATGAAATTATTGCAACGATCAGTTTCCGTGTGCCAAGAATATTTATACGGAATGGTAAGGTTGTAGAGATAATTAATTACTTGAACAATATATAGAAGGTAGCATGATTGCTTCTTGTCATTGGAGTGACTGTTCATTGCTGGATAATAAGCTCTTTTTGATGAGAAGCTTTTTACTTATAATCATTTTTTATATAAGTTACACGTAAGTTTTGAAGAGGAGTTCTATTGTTTTTAGTTAGTTATGAGATAAAAAATTTAAGAAGATGAATGTTTTGTTTGTGAATTGGAAAACATAAGCAAGGAATAAGGAAGTCTTTGCAACAGGCTCCATACAATGGTATTATTACAATAGGTGTCATATATATATATTTGGGTGTGTAGTTGACGGTGGAGGTGTATTTTTGTGTCCGAATCAAGTGTAACTACTGAAATCGTGGTTCGGTTGCCAAAGCAAATGGTAACGGAATTGGACGGAATTGGAAAACAAGAGAATAAGAATCGCCATGAACTAATTTGCCAGGCAACACAATTGTTATTGCGTCAACATAAGACGAAGAAACGCTACCAACATGAATCAATGCGACGTGGGTATATTGAAATGGGAAAAATTAATCTTGGTATTGCATCTGAAGCTTTCTTAGCGGAGTATGAAGCAGCTCATACAGTAGAACGCTTAGTTAGCGGGGGGTAATATTTTGATTGTAAAACGCGGCGACGTGTATTTTGCAGACCTTTCCCCAGTTGTTGGTTCTGAGCAAGGAGGCGTTCGTCCGGTTCTTGTCATTCAAAATGACATCGGAAATCGTTTTAGTCCAACGGTGATTGTAGCGGCTATTACTGCACAGATTCAAAAAGCGAAATTACCCACTCATGTGGAAATTGATGCGAAAAAGTATGGTTTTGAGAGAGATTCTGTTATTTTACTTGAGCAGATTCGAACAATCGATAAGCAACGCTTAACGGACAAAATCACTCATTTAGATGAAGTGATGATGAGTCGTGTAGATGAAGCGTTACAAATTAGTTTAGGACTAATAGATTTTTAAATCGGCAGTTTAAGTTGCTCTCTTTGAAGGGCAACTTTTTTTATTATAGAGGAGGTTACGGTTGTATATGGAAATGGTAGATAATCGACAAGCGTTAATGAAAATGTTAGTGAAAGAATTAGGCTTTAGCGAAAAGCAAGTTCGTCATGTTATTCAATTAACAGAAGAAGGTAACACAGTTCCATTTATTGCTCGTTACCGAAAAGAATGGACAGGCTCTTTAGATGAGGTGCAAATTCGTGCGATTTTAGAGAGATGGCAATATATGATGCAACTTGAAGATAGGAAGGAAGAAGTTATTCGTCTTATTGGTGAGAAGGGAAAACTGACAGGAGAGCTAAGGCTGCAAATTGTTAAAGCTACAAAGTTGCAGGAAGTAGAAGATTTATATCGTCCATATAAAGAGAAAAGAAGCACGAAAGCAACGATTGCAAAAGAAAAAGGGTTAGAACCGTTAGCTGAATGGTTATTGTTATATAAGAAAGAAGATCCGGCTAAAAAGGCAGTGGAATTTATTAATGCAGAGAAAGAAGTGCAATCTGCAGAAGAAGCTTTACAAGGTGCACAAGACATTATTGCAGAAATGATTTCAGATGAAGCTACGTATCGTAGTTGGATTCGAAATATTACTTTTAGAAAAGGTATTATGTCTTCGTCTGTAAAAGGTGAAGAAAAAGATGAAAAGAATATATATGAAATGTATTACAGTTATGAAGAACCATTGCAAAAAGTAGTACCACATCGTGTATTAGCAATGAATCGCGGTGAGAAAGAAGATATATTGAGAGTTTCTGTTGTCCCACCAGTAGATGAGATATTAAATTTCTTAAATAAGAAAGTAATTCGTGATAACGATTCTAAAAGTGCGCATTATGTACAATTAGCGATTGAAGATGGTTATAAACGATTAATTCAATCTTCAATTGAAAGAGAAATTCGTAAAGAATTAACAGAAACAGCTGAAGAACAAGCGATACATATTTTCTCTGAGAACTTACGTAACTTATTATTACAACCTCCGATGAAAGGGAAAGTCGTGCTAGCGGTAGACCCGGCATATAGAACTGGTTGTAAATTATCTGTAGTAGATGATACGGGGAAAGTACTACATATTGATGTTATTTATCCGCATCCGCCTGTTCGTAAATATGATGACGCAAAAACGAAAGTTCTTTCTATTATAGATAAATATCAAGTTGAAATGATTGCAATTGGTAATGGGACAGCATCTAGAGAAACAGAGGAATTTATAGTAGATGTATTGCAAAGTGTGAAACAGGAAGTCTTTTATATTATTGTAAATGAAGCGGGTGCTAGTGTATATTCAGCTTCTGATTTAGCTCGTGAAGAATTCCCAAATTTACAAGTTGAAGAGAGAAGTGCTGTTTCTATTGGAAGACGTCTGCAAGATCCACTGGCTGAACTTGTGAAAATTGATCCTAAATCAGTTGGAGTTGGACAATACCAACATGATGTATCTCAAAAGAGATTGAATGAGTCATTAACATTTGTAGTAGAGACAGCTGTTAACCAAGTTGGGGTTAATGTAAATACGGCTTCGGTTGCATTGTTACAATATGTTTCAGGTTTATCGAAAACTGTTGCGAAAAATATTGTGGCAAAGAGAGAAGAGGATGGGAAATTCACAAAGCGCACGGAATTAAAGAAAATCCCACGTTTAGGTGCAAAGACGTACGAACAATGTATAGGTTTCTTGCGTATATTAGAAGGAGCGAATCCATTAGATCGGACAGGTATTCATCCTGAACAATATAAAAATGTTGAATTGTTATTGAAGAGTTTAGGGTTATCGATAGATGACGTAGGACAACCGCAATTACAAAAGAGATTGGAAGAAGTAGAGATTTCTAAGTTGTCTCAAGAAACGGGAGTTGGGGAGCCGACGTTAGTTGATATTATAGATGCACTCATTAGTCCAGAACGAGATATGAGGGATGAGTTGCCTAAACCACTTCTGAAAAAAGGGATTTTGAAATTAGAAGATTTAAAACGTGGTATGGAACTAGAAGGAACAGTGCGTAACGTTGTTGATTTTGGTGCTTTTGTTGATGTTGGCGTAAAGCAAGATGGTTTAGTGCATATTTCTAAGCTTAGCAAACAGTTTGTAAAGCATCCGTTAGATGTTGTATCAGTAGGACAAATTGTAAAAGTATGGGTAGATGATATTGATACAAAAAAAGGACGCGTTGCACTATCTATGTTGCCGATTGAATAGTAAGAGAAGAGAGCAGATAAAACTGCTCTTTTTTTATAGAATAAAAAGTGTAATGGATCATGAGTTTTGATGTATTTTGCTATAATAAAACCAGCATTCATTTAGCAATTTAATTTGATACCGGTTTTTTTCGAAATATGCACGTTGCATCTGTTTTTTTAGCCACGTAGGCATAGGAATCCCTCCTTGTTTAATCCTACTCTCAAAAATCTAAAGTACTATTAATGAGAGGTTGGTGAGTGGATTTCTATTCATGTTGTGTTTTTAGAAACCACGCGTCTTGAATGAGGATGGGTATATGTACTATTTAATATATGTATAAGAAGCGTGAAAAGTGTAAAAATATTTTTTTGTTTAGGAGGAATGAGAATGGACGAGAAAGAAATTCAACGGCTAGTGGAAGAAGTATCGCTACAATACTTCGGAATGCCATTTTTACATAAAGTAAAGTTCAATAGTAGGTTGCGTACAACTGGCGGGCGTTATCTGTTGAAGAGTCACAATGTTGAACTGAATTATCGATATTACGAAATGTATGGTAAGGAGGAATTAATCGGAATCATCAAACATGAACTGTGTCATTATCACTTGCATATTACAGGAAGAGGGTATAAGCACAGGGACAGAGATTTTCGTGAGTTGTTAAAGAAAGTTGATGCACCTCGTTTTTGTAAACGAATGATTAATGAAGAGAAGGAAAAAAAGATTTATAAGTATGAATGTATGGAGTGTTTACTTCAATATGTAAGAAGGCGTCAAATAAATACAAAAAGATATGTCTGCGGAAAGTGTAAAGGGAAACTCAAACCGATATCGAAAACATCTTGACAGTAAAAACGCAATCCAGTATATTATAAACATGTCACGTTTGAACAAGATGTTGTTAAAAACTTCTTGACTTACAGAAAGAAATTTTATAAGATACAAATTGTCTTCATTATTCCGCAGTAGCTCAGTGGTAGAGCTATCGGCTGTTAACCGATCGGTCGTAGGTTCGAGTCCTACCTGCGGAGCCATACAGAGAAGTACCCAAGTGGCTCAAGGGGCTCCCCTGCTAAGGGAGTAGATCGCTAACGCGGTGCGAGGGTTCGAATCCCTTCTTCTCTGCCATACATATTGGCCCGTTGGTCAAGTGGTTAAGACACCGCCCTTTCACGGCGGTAACACGGGTTCGAATCCCGTACGGGTCACCACTTCGGAGGATTAGCTCAGCTGGGAGAGCACCTGCCTTACAAGCAGGGGGTCGGCGGTTCGATCCCGTCATCCTCCACCATATGAATTTTATATGAATAGTATCATCGCGGGGTGGAGCAGTACGGTAGCTCGTCGGGCTCATAACCCGAAGGTCGCAGGTTCAAATCCTGTCCCCGCAACCAAATGGTCCCGTGGTGTAGTGGTTAACATGCCTGCCTGTCACGCAGGAGATCGCCGGTTCGACCCCGGTCGGGACCGCCATTTTAACTTCTGCTAATTGGCAGTTGTTTTTTATTGGACATTATGGTACGATAACATTTGTCTTTGAAAATAAGATATTTTTTCAGTGGGCTATAGCCAAGCGGTAAGGCAACGGACTTTGACTCCGTCATGCGCTGGTTCGAATCCAGCTAGCCCAGCCATTTACGAGCCATTAGCTCAGTTGGTAGAGCATCTGACTTTTAATCAGAGGGTCGAAGGTTCGAATCCTTCATGGCTCACTTTTTTGTTTTTTCCGCGCGGTCGTGGCGGAACGGCAGACGCGCTAGGTTGAGGGCCTAGTGGGGGAAACCCCGTGGAGGTTCAAGTCCTCTCGGCCGCATCAAAAAAATCTTAAAAAAGTACTTGCATTTGAAAATGTAGTATGATAAGATAATTGGGTGACCACCGTGCAGCGTCGACCCCCGCCCTGGACCATATGCGCCCGTAGCTCAATTGGATAGAGCGTTTGACTACGGATCAAGAGGTTAGGGGTTCGACTCCTCTCGGGCGCGCTTATTACGGGAAGTGGCTCAGCTTGGTAGAGCACCTGGTTTGGGACCAGGGGGTCGCAGGTTCAAATCCTGTCTTCCCGACCACGCGGGTGTAGCTTAGTGGTACAGCGAGAGCCTTCCAAGCTCTGGTCGAGAGGTCGATGCGGTTCGACCCGCTTTTAGTTCTTTGAAAACTGAA
>NZ_QPEL01000180.1:0-3697 GCF_008368965.1 Bacillus sp. AY2-1
GACTTTGTAATAGCCACAAACGCAATGATAGGAGCTGCAATAGTGATTACTGGCGAATTAAGCTCATTAGCAAGGTATGATAGGATTGACAAGTTCTGTTCTTTTGCCACCTTAAGATCATCTGGTGTCAAACTTAAAGTACTGCTCCAAACAAAGAACATAACAACAGCGAATGTCATGATATAACAAGTATTTGAGCACACTTGGCATCAGTAGCGTCCCACCTTAAGATCATCTGGTGTCAAACTTAAAGTACTGCTCCAAACAAAGAACATAACAACAGCGAATGTCATGATATAACAAACTTTTTGTATTTGAGCACACTTGGCATCAGTAGCGTCTATTCCATAACTAGCTCTCTGCTTCACAACAAATGATGAAATCATAGGTGAATGATTAAATGAGAATACGACGATTGGAAGTATCATCCATATCGTTCCTAAATATCCTGTTCCTGTTGAGGCAGTAGAAACACTTGAAAAACTAAGCATTGACGTATTCCACTGTGGAATCAAAGATACTGCGATAAAAAGTAAAGAAGCTATAAAAGGATACACTAGCATGCTCATGATCTTTACAGTTATATCTTGACCAAAATTTAGTATAGCGATAAGACCGAGTACTAAGACAAGCGATAAAATGGCCCTTGGAGGCTCCGGCATGTGCAATTGATGCACGATAAAACTACTAGCGGTATTTGTAAGTGCGACCGAGTACATCAGCACGATTGTATAAATGGAGACGAAATATACAATGTTAAAAATGATACTTGCCTTATTTCCAAAATACTCTCTTATAGTACCTGTAATCCCCTCATCGGCAGAGTTCGAAGCATAAATCATTTTAGCAAGCGCCCTATGTGAATAATACATAACAGGATAGGCAAGTATGGTAATTAACAGCAATGATAATAAACCACCTGAACCTGCATTAATCGGTAAAAAGAGTACCCCTGCTCCAATTGCTGTTCCAAAAAGGCTCAACGCCCAAGTAGTATCCTGTTTATGCCACTTTGTAGGATCTAGATATTTCTCATTTTTTACTGCAGTATTATCACCTTGAAATTCTATGTTTTTTGCAGTATTCCCATTCATATAATAATTCCTCCTCGTGTCCTATTCATAATTCTCTATTTAAGGTATAGGAATATAGACCTTTCTTGAAAAATGAATTGCTTATATAGTGCACCACAACTAATATCCCTCTTCTAAATTAATCAAAATCAAAAAATTAGCGAAGCATCAACCTGAAGGGTTTGTTACCATTTACAAAATATTTTAATTAAATAGTAATATATTTTATTGATAATTCCCCCAACATACAGACATCCTTAGGCGAACAATAGAGTACATATTGTTAAATATTTCACAATGCATTCGATAGCTGTTTATTGATTTAATTGTTTCTCCCCAAAGATTTTATTTTTAATGGCAATCCCTGTAGGTGTAGCCGCAATTCCACCTAACCCTGTCTCTCTTAACTCACGAGGCATCTGTCTTCCAACCCTATACATTGCTTCAATAACTTCGTCAGCATTGATGATATTGTTTACGCCGGCTAATGCGATGTCTGCTGCTGCTAAAGCATTTGTCGCTCCAATAGCGTTTCGCTTTACACAAGGAATTTCTACCAAACCAGCGACCGGATCACAAACTAAACCGAGTAAATTTTGTAACGCGATTGAAAAAGATTCAGAAGATTGCTGTGGCGTTCCACCGGCTGCTTCTACCGCTGCTGCAGCCGCCATCGCTGAGGCACTGCCTATTTCAGCTTGACATCCTCCATACGCTCCTGAAATACAAGCGTTGTTTGCGACTATTGTTCCAAATAATGCTGAAGTGAATAGAAAATGAATCATCTCTTCATGACTTAACTGCAACGAATCTCTAATACTAAATAGGACCCCTGGGATTGTCCCACTCGCACCAGCTGTTGGAGTTGCACAAATTGCCCCTAATGCAGCATTTACTTCATTAACACCGATAGCATTTTGTATTCCTAACACCATCAAATCTCCAGAAAGAGTTTTCCTATTTTTCCTATAGTTTTTAATTTTAACGGCATCACCTCCAGTTAAACCGGTCGGAGAAAATACCCCTTCGCCCTCGATACTTTTATTTATAGCATTTTCCATAGTCGCTAAATTTCTTTCCATTTTACTCCAAACTTCTTCATAAGAAGTTTTAGTTTGTTCGATTTCCTGTTCAATTGCTAATTCATAAATTGGCTTTTGGTTTTTATTAGCTGCATCTACAATTTCTTTTATGGCCAAATACATATTTTTTCACTCCTTAATATAACTAAAGCATAATGAGATTAGCTTTATTTCTTAATTTTCCTAATTCCTTCTGAACATTACCAGGTAATAACGAATCCAAAGCGAATGCATATAAATATTTTTCGTTTTTTTCTAAACTATGAAAGTTGTTAATTTCCACATCATATTCTTTAAAGATCCTGCGTAAGACAAATTCAAAATCAGCTCTTTCAGAAATCGCAATAATAACTGGCAATGGCCCCTGTAGATCGAAACTAAAACCGTCAATTTCAACATGCTTCACTTCAATTAATCCACCGCCGACCGAAATACCCATCGTTCTAATACTCCGACTTTCATCCTCTAAATATACATCTGCCGTATTTGGGTGACCAGCAGGACTATCGCCCGCTTTTTCAATAAAAATAATGTCAATTCCTTTACATTCTGCTATTTTAATAGCATCTGGCACTTTGCTGTCATCAGCAGCAAATCCTAATATTCCAGCAATAATTGCAAAGTCAGTTCCATGTCCTTTATGGGTTTCAGCAAATGATTCATAATATCTTACCACGACTTTTTTTGGAAGACCTTGAAATAATTTATTGGCAATTGTTCCAATAGCCAATGCACCTGCAGTATGTGAACTTGAAGGACCTATCATTACCGGTCCAATCACATCAAAACAACTTTTGTATTTAATAACCTTTTTTTCTGTAATAGATGCTACATTCATATTTATAAAGCACCTCCATAATTTATAATTTTTAATTGCAGTTAAATCTAGGTTATTACAATGATTAATTGAAAATAAGATCATTTGATAGCGCTTTCTTTTTTGTCGAATAAATTTCCTCTCGGATCACAAAAATTTCGTAGTATAATCATATCAGTGTCTAATTTTAGAAGGTTACTTGCAAGGTCTTTAGAATTTTTTCACAAAACTAGCTTTAATATTTTCTCTAGAGAGCAATAAATTATCTTTCGACGCCCTCATTATAACTTGTATATTTATGAGTTTAATCTTTTTTTATTTTTAGAATGATTGAATAAACAGAATATTGAATAGGTAATAGATTACACTTACAATGTATCAATTGTGTCCTTTGTTTGAAGCTGTATTAGTTAGTATAAAAGCAAAAATAATACAGAATTCCTTTCATTAACACATTGAGTATATTGGAAAGTCATTATAAAGATACTTATATCGTCCATTGTCGAAACATCTTATTTTAGGTATATAAGCTGTTGTAATAAATAATTATTGTAAATGGAAATTAATAAGTTTATGATATATAAAATCATATCAGCATAAAAATTATAAATAACGTATAAACATTCATTTTTTAGAAAAAAACAACGGTTCTTCATAAGCCTTTAAGTACTAATTTGGCACTATTCACTAGTATAAAAAAGGATGTTAGCTCGTCTCTATAGATT
>NZ_QPEL01000181.1:0-11532 GCF_008368965.1 Bacillus sp. AY2-1
ACTTTTAGGGGTCACTTCAATCCTACTCTTTTTTTAATGTTAACTAGAATTTTAAAAGAAATCCTTCATCATTTTAGTATCTTTAATATTCACTATCACACTTTCTACCTTATCTTTCTTCTCATCTTTGGCAATTGTAATTTGTTCCTTATTATCAACCCAAACAAGAAACTCTTCTTTTTCGTCATCTTTATATGTAACGGTTATAGTAGAATGCACAGATTGTTTCTTTTTTTGATCTAAAGTGATAGTTTTAGGTGTTCCATTTTGAACTGCTGAAACGATAGATTTTATCATTTCTTCATTATCTGTTTGAGATTTGGACGTAGTATGATTTGTTGTTTTCAGTATTTCAATGTCTGTAATATTTGCGGAGTTTAATTGAAAGGTATTTTGTGTATGTTCTTGCTTAACTTGTGAAGCTTTATCTGTAACCGAGGTACTTGTACAACCTATTAAAGTGAAAGATAGAGCGGTTAGAGCGCATATAGATATGATTTTTTTCATATTATCCCTCCTTACGTTCAATTATAACAATTTTCCGTTAATTTAGGAGGTTATTGTAAGTAGAAGATGTTTTAAAGTGGTAAATGATGTTGTTTATTTTCTATTAAACATAAAATTCACATAACTTTTTTTGAATTTTATGTTTAACATTTCGAAAATAGGTGTACTACATATAATATAACAAATAATTCATTTTAAAGGAGGAAGTTAAAGATGGAAACGAAGTATAGTAAACCTTTTGTATATGAATTTATTACGGAGAAAGAGGTCATGAATGCAGCGAATGATCTAGTGAAGAAAGGAATAGAACAAAAAGATATTTACGTATTAACACATGAGAAAGATAGGACAGATAGAATTGCAGACAATGCAGACGTGAATACAATTGGGATAAAAGAGGAGGGACTTGGGACAAGCATTATTAACGTCTTTCAAAAAACAGGAGATCAGTTAAGAAATAAGATGCAGGAGTTAGGGCTTAATGAGGAAGAAGCGAACTTTTATGAAGAAAAGCTGGATGAAGGGAAAATCTTGTTATTCGTTAAGGATTTAGAAAGAGTCGGTGAATGGTTACAAGAAAGAAGATGCATGTATTCTATTTAAATTTGTATCCTTTAAATCTATAAATCTATTACGAAAAGGAGATGGGAAATATGAGTGAGAGCGGGCTAAAAGAACAAATTACGGGTAAAGTTGAAAAGAAAAAAGGACAAATAAAAGAAGGAATTGGTGAAGTTACAGAAGATAGAGAGTTGAAAAATGAAGGGAAGTGGGAGAAGACGAAGGGAACTATAAAAGAAAAAGTCGGAAAAGTGAAACAAAAGATAAGCGATGAGTTGGATAATAAAGAATAATACATTTTCATCAAGCTTTGGTTACATACCAAAGCTTGATGAATCCAATATAAAAATAATATAGGAGGTTTAATTGTGGGACTTATTATTACGTGTATTGTAGGTGGACTTATTGGTGCGTTAGCTGGAATGATTACAGGGAAAGACTTTCCTTTAGGTATAGTTGGTAATGTAATTGCTGGATTAATCGGATCTTGGGTTGGTAGTGCATTATTTGGTCACTGGGGTCCTGAATGGGGAGGCATCTTTATTCTTCCAGCTTTATTAGGCGCAATCGTCTTTATTTTAATCGTCACATTCTTCTCTAGAATGCTACGGAAAGCGTAAGTATGATAATGAATAGTAATTTTAAGTTTGTTATATATAGCGATAGGGTTAATGAACTGATAAATATACATAAAAAAGCATCCAATTAAAATAATTTGGATGCTTTTTTAATGTAATCTGCATAGGAATGAGCGGGGGATGAAGGCCCCCGCTCATTGAAATTACACTTTTTATTATGTATTAAACCATCGTTACTTTTTCACAATTATTTATTCTTACGACTTGCCTTGGCTCTATATGAGATAAGTCCTCGTTATTACCTATATCAACTACAATTGTATTCGTTAGTATATTAATAATGGAACCAACTAACTTTGTAGCATGATCGTGTCGATAAGAAAATTGAACGAAATCTCCCTTTTTAAAGTTGTGCTCTTCCATAGATAGATCCCCCTAAAAATAATGTTTATACATTATACATACACAAATTTATAAGGTTTAAACATTTGGTAGTAATTTTTAAGCAGTAAGCTGGGAAAGGTGTAGAAAATTTATTTATAATTAAAATTAAAAAATATGTTTAAAACTAATTTTTATGGGTAATTAAATAGTAAAAGTTTGAGATGAGGGGGCGGAAATGATGAATTTGAAAATTAACATCTTGCAAAATGAATTAGGTTATACGGTACAACTTACTGGTGAGATTGATGCGTATACGGCATCAGATTTAAAAAATAAGATTATGCCTATTGCAAATGAAAAAGAGGTTTATATTGTAGTAGATTTTCATAACGTAGATTATATGGATAGTACAGGCTTAGGAGTTTTTATAGCTTTATTAAAAGCAGTTAAGAAAAATGATGGGAAGCTAGAGTTTATTGGTGTATCTAAAAGGCTAAAAAGATTATTTGATATTACAGGGCTAACAGAAATATTAAATTTGAATTCCGATTTTGAAAAAGTAGAAAGAAGGTGACTAGGGATGATGGAGAGATTTGAAAAGATAGAAATGAAAATTCCTGCAAAAGCAGAATATGTGGCTATTATTCGTTTAACAATGGCTGGTGTTGCGAATCGAATGGGCTTTGCTTATGACGATATAGAAGATATGAAAATTGCTATTAGTGAAGCATGTACAAACATTGTACAACATGCATATAAAGAAGACGTTGGAGAAATTACAATTGTCTTTGGTCTATATGAAGATCGATTAGAAATTATGGCTGCGGATAATGGAGTTAGCTTTGATTTCAGTAGCTTAAAAAGTAAAGTCGGTCCGTATGATATTAATAAACCAGTAGAACATTTGCCGGAAAATGGTTTAGGTTTATATTTAATCAATACGTTAATGGATGATATACAAATCATGCATGATGAGGGCATGACAGTTTTAATGACAAAATATATACAAAGAGAGCAGGTGGAGAATGATGGAAATCCAATCTCAACCTACAACTCTTACTAAAGAAGACGTTATTAAGCTAATTGCAGAATTCCAACAAAACCAATGTAATGAAGCGCAGGAAAGGTTAGTTGATCATTATAAAAATCTCGTATATTCCATTGCATATCGCTATTCAAAAGGCGGGCCGATGCATGAGGATATTATACAAGTAGGGATGTTAGGGCTCTTAGGCGCAATAAGAAGGTATGATTATTCGATAGGGAATGCTTTTGAGCCGTTTGCAATACCTACAATAGTAGGCGAAATAAAGAAGTATTTACGTGATAAAACTTGGGGTATTCATGTTCCAAGGCGAATTAAAGATTTAGGCGGGAAAATTAAACTTGCGATAGAGGAGTTAACAGATCACCTGCAACGTTCACCGAAGATAATAGAAATTGCAAATCATTTAGGACTATCGGAAGAGGAAGTTCTAGAGATTATGGATGCGAAAAATAATTATCGAGTATCTTCCTTAGATGATGTAGTTGAAAATTCATCTGATGGAAGTTCGGTAGCGAGAATTGAATCTGTAGGTGAAGTAGAGCAAGGATATGAACAGACAGAAAGACGTCTCGTTTTAGAGGATATTTTTAACGTATTAAATGATACGGAAAAGAGTGTTATTCATTATATATTTGGAGAAAATTTAAATCAAAAAGATACAGGAGAACGGTTAGGTATTTCGCAAATGCACGTTTCTCGTATTAAAAGACAAGCGATAAGTAAATTGAAGCAAGCTGCATTTTTAGATACATAAAAATTTTAAATAATTATGTTTAAAACATGAGGAAAGGGGTACTTATTAAGTATAGGAGGAGATATAAAAATGTCACACGATGTGAAAGAACTAATCGAAGGATTGAATGAAGATTTAGCAGGAGAATACTCAGCAATTATTATGTATAACCATAATGCAGCTACAGTTTCTGGTATATATAGACAAGTATTGAAACCTTTCTTTGAATCTGAAATTAGTGATGAACAAGGACATGCCCTATATTTAGCGGAGAAAATTAAGACGTTAGGTGGTACACCTACTACGATCCCTTTACCAGTGAAACAAGTAGAAGATGTTAGAGAAATGTTAGAATCCGCTAGACAATCAGAATATGAAACAATTAAGCGTTATGAAACGAGAAAAGAACAGGCAGCGAAATTAAATATGACAGAGTTAGTTGTAAAACTAGAAGATATGATTGCAGATGAAACAAATCATATGGAAGAATTAGATCGTCTTTTAAATGATAAAGCAATGGTGTTAAATTAAAAGTAGAAATTTATACAGTGAAAGAACAAATTCCTATTTCTAGGGGTTTGTTCTTTTGTTGTATAAATATGTTTGAGTACGAAATTTTCATTTTGTAACTGAGTATGTAATACTAGAAAAATAGAAAATGATAATAGATTTACATTTTAAATAAGAAAAGGGGAAATAACTTGTGTCCATTTTAATTGTTGATGATAATCCGGTTAACATATTTGTAATTGAGAAAATTTTAAAACAAGCCGGATATCATGATCTTGTATCGCTCAATTCTGCACAAGAGCTCTTCGAATACATACAGTTTGGAAAAGATTCTTCCAGGCATAATGAAATTGACTTAATACTATTAGATATTATGATGCCTGAAATTGATGGACTTGAAGTTTGTAGGCGATTACAAAAAGAGGAGAAGTTTAAAGATATTCCTATTATTTTTGTTACAGCTTTAGAGGATGCAAATAAGTTGGCCGAAGCTCTTGATATGGGGGCAATGGATTATATTACGAAACCTATAAATAAAGTTGAACTATTAGCACGTATGCGTGTAGCGTTACGCTTGAAATCGGAATTAAATTGGCATAAAGAACAAGAAGAAAATCTTCGGAATGAACTAGATTTAGCTACGCAAGTACAAAGAAACTTATTAAGTAGCCCATTAAGAGAAGATTATATAAAAATTGAAGCAAGTTACTTACCTTCATTTAAATTAGCTGGAGATATGTATTATTGGTATAAAATCGATGAAAACCGCTACGGTATTATATTATTAGACGTGATGGGACATGGTATATCTGCTTCATTAGTTTGTATGTTTATTTCGTCTGTATTACGTGAAACGATTAAATCTTTAATCGATCCAGAACTTGTCATTAAAGACTTAAATAAATATATGACTCTTTTACATAATGAGAATGACGATATTCCATATTATTTTACAGCGATATATTTAGTAGTAGATACAGAAAAGAGAACGATTGAATATGTAAATGCAGGGCATCCTTCTGGATACGTTTTAGTTGATGAAGCGAATGTAGTGGAACTAAATCGCGGGAGTTGTGCGGTAGGATTTTTTGATGAAATAAAAGTTGAAAAGACAGTTATACCTTTTGAGAAGAACGCTCAAATCGTATTGTTTACAGATGGTGTTCTTGAAGCAATTGCAAATGATGAATTTGAGGCTGAAGAGAAATTACGTACTTTTACAGAAAGAAAATGGGGAGATTTAGAAGGCGAGATAGAAGGGTTTTATAAGGGAGAACAGAAGAAAGCACAATCAGATGATATGTGCCTAATTATGATACAAACGAATGCAAAATAAAAAGCGTATGAAATCCAAACAGAGGATTTCATACGCTTTTTATCCCGCATTAACGGGCAGTAAGACTCCCACCAAAAAATTTAGTCTGAAGCAAAGAAGGCAGGTGGGAGATCAACTGTCCGTAAACGCCCGATTGGTGAGGGCTGATAATCAGTGGGGAATCCCCCCCATCTGATTAAAGTTTCACTTTATTGTATTTTTTGATAAATTTGTTCGCTAGGATTAAATTGGGTATAATGCGGCATTATATCTGAAAAACGAAGAGTTTCTTTATTCCCTAAACATAGAAATCCATTGTGACTTAAACTTTCATAAAATAGTTGCTGCACTTGGTTTTGAAGTTTACTTGTAAAGTAAATTAAAACGTTACGACAAAGTATAATATGAAACTCGTTAAAAGATTGATCGGTTACTAAATTATGCTGTGCAAAAATAATGTTTTGTAAAAGTGATGGATTGAAATAAGCAAAACGACTATCCGTCGAATAATAGTTAGAAAATGCTTGTGTACCGCCAGCTTGTAAATAGTTTTTCGTGTAAGTTTGCATTTTATTTAATGAAAGTATGCCTTGTTTTGCTTTTTCTAACACATTTGTATTCATATCTGTTGCATAAATAACAGCCTTTTCACTTAATCCTTCTTCGTGAAGTAAGATGGACATTGATAATACTTCTTCACCAGTTGCGCATCCAGCATGCCAAATTCTAATTTCAGGATGTTTTTTCAATTCAGGAATAACATGCTCTCTTAGCGCTTTAAAAAAAGCAGGATTACGGAACATCTCAGTTACATTAATGGAGAAATCATTTAATAACTGTTCTAAAAACCCTTCTTCATGAATTACTTTTTCAATTAATTTTGAAATGGTAGGGATATTAGAGAGCTGCATTCTATTGCAAATCCTTCTATAAATAGATGTGCGAGCATATTGGCGAAAATCAAATCCTGATAGTTTAAATACCGCTTCTAATAGTAATTCAATTTCTAAGTTCGTACGCTTATCCGTATCTACTGATGGATCAAAATTATAATACTTATTTTCCACTCCAACTAAACCTCACTTATTTTATTAACCATACACTCATTACCGAATAGAGTTGATGTAAATTTAATGGTTTACTTATATAATCTGAAGCGCCAGCAGATAAACATTTTTCCTTATCATTTGGCATTGCTTTAGCAGTTAATGCGATAATAGGTATTTCATGTAACCCTAAGTTCATTCGGATATTTTCCATCGTTTCATACCCGTCCATATTAGGCATCATAATATCCATTAAAATAAGGTCAATATTTGTATTGCTTTTTAGTATTTCTAAACATTCTATACCGTTTTGTGCAGTAATAATGGTAGCATGTTGTTTTTCTAATGCGTTTTGTAATGCAAATATATTTCGATGATCATCATCGACAATTAAAATGGTTTTCTTTTGGAAGACGTTATTTGTTTCGGGAGTAACTATCGTTTCCTCGACAACTTCAGCAGGAATAACGTCATCTACCGTTGCTGCGACTTCTAAATTGGATAACTGTATATCATGTAATCCATTTGGAAGGTTAGGAATATATACCGTGAAAGTACTACCTTCTCCTAAATTACTCTCTAACGTAATCCAACCACCTAATAATCTAGCAAACTCTTTACAAATAGATAACCCTAAGCCTGTACCACCATATTTCCGAATTGTTGCTCCATCTGCCTGTTGAAAGGCTTCGAAAATAAGTTGATGCTGTTCTTTAGCGATACCAATACCAGTATCTTTTACTGAAATTGTAATCCACTCTTTACTTATAGATTGCATATCATGACTCAAATTGGTTGTTTCTATCGGATTGAAGTGTAAAGAGACGGATCCTTTTTCTGTGAATTTAAATGCATTGGATAGTAAGTTTTTAATAATTTGTTCAATCCGTTTTGCATCTGTATAAAACAGATCTGGAATCGTATCACTGTCTTCAATAGTAAATTCGACATTTTTTTGTGCAGCTATATGTAAAAAGTTTTGATGCATATTGGCTGCCATGTCACTTATGTTCGTTGCTTCAAAAATGATGTCTAGTTTGCCTGCTTCTACTTTAGATAAATCTAGTATGTCATTAATTAAAGTAAGTAAGTCTTTCCCTGATGAATGAATGACAGTTGCTAGTTCAATTTCATCATCCGATAAATGATTATCATGATTTTCTCTTAACATTTCAGATAATAGTAAAATACTATTTAATGGTGTGCGTAATTCATGTGACATATTTGCTAGGAACTCTGATTTGTATTTTGAGCTGCGTAACAACTCGCTTGCTTTTTCTTCTAATTCTAATTTAGTAATTTGTAAGTCGGCTGTCTTTTGTTCAGCTTCTTCCGTTCTAGACTCTAATTGTTCATTCGTTGTTCGTAATTCTTCGGCTTGCATTTGTAGTTCTTCAGCTTGCGTTTGTAATTCTTCTGATTGAACTTGCAGCTCTTCTGTCATTGCTTGTGATTCATGTAAAAGAGTTTGAATTCGCATACGTCCCATAATACTATGGATTGTCAAACCTAGATTATCAACAGTTTGTTGAATTAAATCTTGATGCAAGTCTGAAATCTCAGTTACACTTACTAACTCCATTACTGCAATTACTTCATCCTCAAATAAGATAGGGATGACTAGTAGGTTTTTAGGGCGTATTTCTAATAATCCAGTAGTAACGTAACGGAATTCTTCAGGTATGTCCCTGAGAATAAAACTTTTCTTTTCTAAAGCAGACTGTCCAATGAAACCTTCACCCATTTTAATAGACTGTTTTCCAACATCAGGACCTTGACCGGCGAAAGAAGCTTTCTTCACATAGTAGACAGTGTCTTCAATTTCTTCACGAACATAAAATGCACCGCAAGAAGTTTGCGTTTTTTGTATAATTCCACTCAGAATTTTTTTACCTAACATCTCAATAGAAGATACACCTTGATACATTAAAATTAATTCTGCAAGCTCAGTTTGTAACCACTCTCTTTTCGATATTTCGTCTAGTAGGTGATTTGTTGTATGAGCAAGATCTTTTATTTCATCATGTGTATTTACATGAATTCTTTCCGTAATTTTTTCTTTGGAAGAAATGGATTTAATAGCTTGAATTACATTTTTAATCGTTTTTGTAATGGAATTCGAAATATAGAGTGAAACGATAATGGAAATACAAGAAAGTAAGAACAATAAACTGTATAACCAAATCTCTAATTTATTATTTTCAATATCTAATTGTGCAGCTCTTTTTTTCGTTAGTTGCTCCTCAGTGCTACGGAAGTTAGTTAGCTGCGACTGTAATGACTGAATTTGAGTCGTGTCGATTGTTTGTACATTATTACTATTATTATTTGTAATGAGTGGGTGAATCTCTTTATTAATCCAACTAGTAATGTTTTCGTTAATCTGTTTTAATTTTTCTTGCTGAGAGGGGTTATCCTCTAATAAAGAAAAAAGATCTTGATAATGTTTTTCGTAATCCTTTTCTGCAGCGTTAAGGGATTGAACGTAATTTGCATCATTAGAAGTGATAAATCCTTTCGCTTTATTTTCAATTGTTAGTAAATCTTTCTCCACTTGATTCGTTAAATTAAGAACTTTAAAATCGTGATCAATAATAAAATTACGAGATTTTTGTAAACTGGAAATCCCATTGTTTAACATAATGAAAGAAATAAGCAAGAACAAAATGATAACTAAATAACCAGCCATAATTTTGTAACGAATACTAAATTTTGCTTTCGATTTCATCAAAAATTCCTACCTTCAAGATTATTAAAAGTTTTCTATTTTAAAGAATAAAAAACGTAATATATATTATATCAGTTTTCATAAGGCCAAACTAGAAATCCCCCTACTGTATTAGGGGGTTCTTTTTTCATAGAGGAAATCATTTTGAAATATAAAAACATATATGAAAGGTAGTAAACGGGGGAATAGAGGATAACAAACATTCTAAGAAGGAAAGAGTGTTCTTAAAGCTTTTTTTGCATCTATTCCTTCAAAAATAAATAATACAAGATCTTTCTTTTTTACAGTAAGGAAAAAGGATACTAGAGTGCTTAAATTTTTGATTGATGTCATTGTTCCATGTTTACTTATAAACAAATTAGCTTGAAATGTTGTCATTAAAGCATAAAAATGATGAATCTGAGTTATTGTAGGTGTTTCATTATAAGAAATAGTAGTAGAGTGAATGGCGTTCATCGTAATATTCCTTTCTATATAGTGAGCATAACAATATAAACATACCCGTTTTAGAAGATGTTAAACGTATAAATAAGAAAAATATAATTAAAGTTTTTTACGTTTAGAAAGAGTTAGGAAGGGTATACATATACTATAAAGAGATTGACTGAAGATGAATTGTAAGATGTCTATGTTTAGTAGATTAGTCTATCAAAATATACTTTTACTTTAAATAAAAAGGAGCCTGGTATACATGAATGAAATGATGATTGATATTACATTTGATTTAATTTACTTGTTAAGTAGTTCACTTGTAGTGCTTTTACTATTCGCATTTTTCGTAAATGGTTATGTTAATAAGAAGGTTAGTGTATACAGAAATGAAGAAAAATAAAGATACATTATATAAAACTTTAGGAGGTTAATAGTTATGAATGTAGATAGAAAAATAGTAGGTGTTTTTAGAACAATTGATGATGCGGCACTCGTTATTAATGAATTAAATGATAAAGGATACCCAGCAGATAACATTTCAGCTATTGCAAAAGATCAAAAGGAAATTGAACACCTGGAAGAAAAATCGGGTGAAAAAGTTAAGAATGAAACTGCACATAAAGCAGATATCTTTTCAGCGACAGGGCTTGTAGCAGGAGGAGTAGCAGGGGGACTAGGTGGTTTATTAACTGGCCTTGGTATACTTGCCATTTCTGGAATGGGTCCAATTGTAGCAGCAGGACCAATCGCAGCAGCTATTGGTGGAGCTGGTATTGGCGGAGGAGCTGGAAGTTTAATAGGAGCATTTATAGGATTAGGAATTCCAGAAGAACATGCTAAAAAGTATGAAGAATATATTTACGATGGAAATATATTAATTTTAGTAGATGCAACATTAGATGATAAGTTAGAAATTTATAAAATATTTGATAAGCATAATGCTTATAACTCTGATTTCTTTAAATAATATTTACTTCACATATCAATTATGCAAAATATAAACATAGTGAATATCGTTTTTTTGATCTTACAACTTTGGCGCGGCCGAGGAGTCGTATGACTATAAGAGAGGAAGGGCTTATAGTAAAAGATCAAGTTCTATCATGTTATTTAAAAGGGAAGAGGTGCCTTTTCGTGATTGTAAAAATATTAAAGGATAGCAGTAATAGCTTCCTTTGTACAGTTCAAAATAAAAATGGAGACCAGTATGTGAAAAAGTGGTTTAGTAAACATGAAAATAATAAAGAATTAGGACGACCAACTTTTAAAGAAGTAGAAAAAGATTGGAAAGAAAATAGAGAATCGTTTATGTATCCCAATATTAAAGCGCTTTATTCAAATGGAACATAATGCGCGTTTTATTATTACAAAACTGTCACATTCCTGTAAGGTAATTCAATAGATTAGATACTTTTTCCATGTCATAATAAAGTCATAAGAAAGCTTATCAAAACTACAACTTATTAGGAGAGTGTCAGTCATGATTGTAACAACAACTTCTGGAATTCAAGGTAAAGAGATTATTGAGTATATTGATATTGTAAATGGTGAAGCTATTATGGGTGCAAACATTGTCCGCGATTTATTCGCTTCTGTTCGTGATGTTGTCGGTGGTCGTGCTGGTTCTTATGAAAGTAAGCTTAAAGAAGCTCGTGATATCGCAATGGGCGAAATGAAAGAACTTGCAAAA
>NZ_QPEL01000182.1:0-4210 GCF_008368965.1 Bacillus sp. AY2-1
TTTTTCAAATATATCTATCACAAATCAAATTATATCAACAATAAGAAAAGGCTGTTCCAGATGAACAGCCTTTTCTTTATTTACTTGAAATCTCTTTATTGTTTTGAACGTCTAACGGAGCTCGCTTCCCTATTCCAAAAGCATAGAAACTAATTGTAACGATAGCTAAGAAAATAATACCTACAACTAGTGAAATACGAGTATCATCGTTAAACCACATTCCGATTAATACCATAATTAAAAAGGCAATCGTTAAATAGTTTGTTACAGGAGCAAATGGCATTTTGAACGGATGATCTTTCATCTCTTCTCCCTTTTCTTTTCTAAAACGAATTTGACTAATTAAAATGACGAACCATGGTACCATACCAGGAAGTACGCTCGCACTATATACATATACGAATAAGTTTTTCGGTGCAATATAGCTTAATACAACACCAACCGCTAAACCGATAATTACGCCAACTGTACCAAATAAAGGTACACCATTTCCAGAAAGTTTTGTGAAATATTTTGGTGCTTGTCCATTTATCCCTAACGTATAAAGCATACGTCCAGCACTATAAATACCACTATTACAACCAGACATTGCCGCTGTAATTACAACGAAGTTAATAAGTCCAGCTGCTGCCGTAATACCAACTTTCGCAAAAGTCGCTACGAACGGGCTACCAATTGTACTTAATTGATCCCACGGATACACAGTTACAATAACGAAAATAGCACCAATATAGAATATTAAAATACGCCAAATTGTACTTTGAATTGCTCTTGTAAGTGTCTTCTTCGGATTTTTCGCTTCACCAGCAGTAATCCCGATTAATTCCACACCTTGATATGCTCCAACTACAAGTGATAATGCAAAGAAGAATCCTGAAAAACCACCTGTAAAGAAACCGCCATTTGACCAAAGATTAGATATACCAATCGCTTCTCCACCGTTACCAATTCCGAAGAAAATAAGACCAAATCCCGCAATAATCATTAATAGAATCGTAACAATTTTAATCATCGCGAACCAAAATTCAAATTCACCAAATGACTTAACAGAAATTAAGTTAGCTGCACCAAGAATGACCATGGCAATTATACCTGGTATCCAAGCTGGTAAATCCGGGAACCAATATTGCATATACGCTCCAACCGCGATAATTTCTGACATCCCAACGATAACCCACTGGAACCAGTTACTCCACGCTGTCATATAACCAGCTAGCGGATGAATATACTTATGACCGAATGTCGCAAATGAGCCTGTACTTGGCTCCATATACAACATTTCTCCCATGGCACGCATAATGAAGAAGATAAAAATACCTGCAATTGCATAAGCAAGCATTACTGACGGACCTGTCCATTTAATTGTGCTGGCTGACCCCATAAATAAACCAACACCAATTGTTCCGCCTAAAGCAATCATTTGAATATGACGTGCTTCTAAACCTCTTTTCAATTCTTTGTTTGCCACTTCACTTCCCCCTCTTAGATGATTCATAGCCGCATTTTAAAACAAGATGCTTTCCCCTAATTCCTTTCGGCCCTGAAAATGATGAAGCAAACGTCATTTTACACTAGCTTTAAAGCTATCCTAAAATCGTTTTGTGCTCCTAATAAAATTCTCAAAACCTTCATCTTCCAATATTCTATAAATCTTAAAATTACTTACCTTATATTAATTCATTAATCTGAAAAATTCAATTATTTTTTCAATAAATTATTATACATAAGCCTGCTTAATTTTTAACTAAATTAACAATAAAATACATCTATTCAATATGATTCCGGTATGAATATTATTACAATATAAATAACCAAGGATGGCATTTCTTCCTCGGTTTCACATCTCATGTACTTCAATCTTCATAGTTGATAACGTGATTTCCCAAACGTTAGATTCATATACCAATCAGAAATTTAATATATTAATAAATTACTAACTTCTTTAGTCCAGTCCAATTTTGAGGCATAAAATATAAAAGAGTCTCATTTTTAATGAGACCCTTTTACCATTTCATATTTAAATTGCTTTTGAAGTTTGTTTACCTAAAATAAACACTTTAGTAAACACCATCATAATAACTACAATAACCAGAAAATAAAGTGGCATCACCAGTAACGAGCCTGTATGCAGCTGACTCATTCCCAAAATTGTCACCGTTACAATTATATAGTACCCTAAGCTAAACAATGCACCAGCTGTACCAATAACATCTTGAAAATCTACTAATGCTAAACTTAAACAATTAGGTAACGCTACTCCAATTCCTAATAGCAATATAAACATCGCTACTAAAAATCCAATCATATATATTATATTTGGATTTGATCCAACTGAAGTAATAATAGATAAAACGACTGCTCCACCTGTCATTACAAGACAACCGATATATATAATTTTCTCTGGCTTATAAGTAACCAGTAAACGTTTTGAAACTTTCGCTCCAACAATAGAAGCAGACGCAACAACAATTCCTAAAAATCCATACGTACTGGGTGATAACTGAAAGTATTCGATAAAGATAAACGGTGCTTCTGCATAATAGCTAAATAAAACACCATTTGCTCCTCCAATTAATAGCCCATATGTTACTACTTTCGGATTTGTAATTAATCTTTTCAATACTGAAAAGACATTTATTTTATTTGTCACTGAGTCTGTTTTTGTTTCTGGAAGAGAAACAAACGTATACAGAAAAATCCCGACACTCATAACAACTAAACTTAAAAATACTATTTTAAATCCAAACATTTGATCAAGAAAGCCCCCAACTAGCGGGCCTATCGCTGGTGTAAAAGCAATGACTGCCGAAATTTGAGCAAACATAACATGGCGTTTATGCCCATCTACACTTTCCCGAAGAATCGTTTGTGTAACCACGGATCCTGCACTTGCTCCAAACGCTTGAATAAAACGACTTAGCAATAAAACTTCAATGGAATTTGCAATAAAGCACAAGAAACTCCCAACGCCATATACGACAATTCCAAGTAACATCGCCCGGCGACGACCAATTATATCTGATAACCAACCAATAAAAAATACACCTAACGCAAATCCAGCAAAATACACACTAAGTGTTAACTGCACCTCATTATTACTTACCTGTAATGCCTTTGAAATGTCTGGTAAAGATGGTGTGTAAATCGTTTCACTAATTTGCGGAAATGCGACAAGAACAATCATTAACAAAAGTGATGGTACCGAGACTTTTTTCATTTTTCATACCCTCCTATAACTTTGAAAATCTCAGAAGTAAAAAGACTTTCCTAAGCTATGGAACAGGAGGGGCCATTATAGAAATCCGGTCATAAAACAACAAAGAAAACACCTCAATTACGTATGTTAATACTTATAGGAGGGTAATATTAACATTGATTTTAAAACATACTTTTTCAATTATATTACATATTACTTTTATTTTTCTAGTATTAACGTTCAAATGTTCTTTTTATATTAGTGAACAACTAATACACCCCATAGAAGATAACAACTTGATATAACCACCTTATTATGGAATAATTAGAAATAGTTTGAATTTATAAACCTAATTATAAAATGATAGACCGATATATTCCTAATATCATAACGCTGAACAAGTAGGAGGACTTTCGTAATGATTGAAATTTTAAGGACAGTAGTAAACTTTCTAATTTCTCTATTCTCAGGAGAATTACCATTTGTATATTATGTATGGATTATTACCCTATTCCTAATTCAAATAATCCAATCCACTCTGAACTACAAACTCTTTAACAAGAAAGAGAATTTCAGCACTTATATATCAGAAGGATTACTTGCTTTTATTATTTTATTGTTTGGAGGAATATTAGTATCTAAGTTACTTGCTTACATAATAGAAGACCCTACTATTAGTATGACGAATTTAACACATTATTTTGTTTCTCTTATCATATTAACTATATTTGTCGTAATAACCTGTGTTAAAAACTTTATAGAGACATCTATAAAGAATAAAAATATATCTCTTTTTAGCTTTTTAGTAATTTCCTTAATAACAAGTATACTTTCATTCAAGTTTTTATCACCTTTCATTGAAGGTTCTTTTTCTCTTTCTAAATCTTTTATAACTACTTTAATCATTCTAGTAACTGTATCCATTCCTCTATTAATTTCTTTAGAGGAAAAATATGCAGATGAAAAGGAAACGGAAAATTTATAGCTTCTCATTTATATAAAAGAAAGAGGGAG
>NZ_QPEL01000183.1:0-2004 GCF_008368965.1 Bacillus sp. AY2-1
TTCCCCTTCTATATGAGTAAATTCTATATAATCTCCCTCTTTTACAGGTACTGTTTGGGTTTCAGCATTTTGTTGTCTATTTCCCATAATTTCCTTATTGTACAAAACGCTACCAGATGAATTCTGGACTTTAATACTTGCATATGTGCTATTGAAATAAGAATGCGGCACACCAGCTTCTAATTTGATTTTCAGCTCTTCTGCTGTTTTATTATAATCTACTTTTGCAATTTCTCGATCACTATATCCTTTTAGGGACCATGCAAATTGTTTTCCATCTAGAATTGTTGTCTCTGGCATTTTTTCTACTTTCTTTAATCCCTCTTTTGTAACCTCATACCTTGCTGACTTTCCAATAGTCTCATTTTTGTTATTTTCAAGATTCGTTAATGTTGCGCGTGTTTTTTCCTTTGCTGCTTCCCCTTCTATATGAGTGAATTCTAAATAATCTCCTACTTTTACAGGTACTGTTTGGGTTTCAGCATTTTGTTGTCTATTTCCCATAATTTCCTTATTGTACATAACGCTACCAGATGAGTTCTGGACTTTAATACTTGCATATGTGCTATTGAAATAAGAATGCGGCACACCAGCTTCTAATTTGATTTTCAGCTCTTCTGCTGTTTTATTATAATCTACTTTTGCAATTTCTCGATCACTATATCCTTTTAGGGACCATGCAAATTGGTTCCCTACTAAAATATCAGAATTTCCATTTGTAATTTCTACTTTTTTCTCTACAGTTCGATCAAATATGTCTGTTAATGTAATTTTAGCAAAAGCCGTTTGAGGCAATTGCATAGTTTGACTTACCTCAGTTTTGTAAGACTTAATATTATCGATTACTTTCAAAGGTTGTCCCATTAACTTTTCATTGTCATAGATTTCAATTTTCCCTTTAAACTGTGGAGTACTTTGTTCTTTCAATTTCCATGAAACATTTAATTTTCCATCTTCAAAGCGAGTATTTTGAATATCAAAATCTAAATTTCCCATTTCTGGTTGACTAGGCTGATTTATATTAAAGGTTTTTCCAGTACCAATAGTTGATTGAGTATTTCCTCCTGCCCTAACCCATAGATATTCTGAAGTTGCTCCTCCATCGTATTGATAGGACGTATCATGTTGCCCAGAGATACGCTGATTATTCCAAGAATTCCATTGTTTATCTGAAACTTTTCTGCTGTATCCATTTTTAAGACGTGCTTCTCTTACATCTTGTCCATTACCAGCCCAGTCCTCTTGAAACATCGATAAACCATAGTTAAATGCCACATTTGCAACTGGATGATCCATAATAGCAACTAACTTCCATTGATTTAATTTATTATCTTTTATCCACTGGCCAAACTTTGTATGGCCATCTTCTTGCCAAGAACGTAGAGTCATTCGATACCATTCACTATCTTTCCAATTATAAGTTGTTTGTACCTTTAGACCTGTTCCTTCTCCACCAAATCTACTGGCTTCTGAAGTCGGCGATAAATATTCAGCTTTTATTGCTTGGTTTGATGCTATTGGATCCCAAAGCGCAAAGTGAAGGGTACGTTTACCGAATTGATCAAAACCACTTTGTTGTTGGAAGCCCGCATAACCACCACCTTCTCCTCCCTGATTCCAGTTATGCACAGCCCAATATGTATAAGGTGCTGTGGTGACCAGTCTATGCTAATAATATCTGAAGCAGCAGTATTCCAATATGTATAAGGTGCTGTTTGGACTGGTGACCAGTCTATGCTAATAATATCTGAAGCAGCAGTATTCTGTGGTGTTACATAAACTGATGGGGCATGAGATCGGGTTGCTGCCTCTGTACTAGAAATTGGTGCTCCATACATTGACAACATGGTACAAGCCGTTGAAACCATAACAATTTCTTTTATTTTTCCCCTTGTTTTTACTTTAAACATAACTTCCTATCTCCTTTTAAATTATTTTAGTTACATTAAATAATAACCCTATATATCCCTTTAAACAAATTACGTAATAAAGTAACATTAGCTT
>NZ_QPEL01000184.1:0-11250 GCF_008368965.1 Bacillus sp. AY2-1
AGACCCCCACCTCAAAATTCAGCGAAAGCAAAGAAGTTAGGTGGGGGGGCGGGCTGCCCGTAAAAGCCCGATTGGTGAAGGCTAATAATCAGTGGGGGATAAACAAAACCCCCGCTGATTAAAGTTTCACTTTATTTCATTTGTATCTGGATTAAACTTAAATATTTTAATTTGATTAGATTCGTCTTTGTATGCAAATGTATACTCACCAACTTGGGTCATATTGCTGGTATTTAAGATAGGATCGCTACCGTGATCAGTAATTTCCACAGTTTTCTCCCGGTCCCAAAACGCGATGACAATAATCAAAATGATGAGGTATACACGTATGAAACGTAGTTCTCTTGCAACAGGATGTTCCATCTGTTAGTTTCCTTTACTGTTTGATAGAGTCTGTTTATAAAAGAGATAATTGCAATGAATATAAATAAAAAAGACACCGTAAAGTGTCTTTTTTATTTTAGTTATGCGCATTACTTAATAAGACGCTAGTTCCTCAGTCTGGCTATGAGTAACTATGTAGGGTAATTCCATTATAACATTTTAACCAGTAATGGGTCTATATGGAATTTAATTGATTTTCTTTTTGATTATTCAGAACGATTTGCCGAGTATTTGGATGAAGGAAGCAGTGAGACAGAAGCGACTAAACTTGTTTTAGAAGAGTGTCTTCTTTTTTGTATCATTGTGAGTAAAGTGTAGAGTTATATTTCCCTTTACACGAAGATAACGGTATACTATAGTTAAGTTAAGTAAACTTAACTATAAAGCGAAACGAAATAAAAGCATGGAGGAATAACGCTATGACTAGAACTTATAAAGAAGTAATTAATGAAATGAACCGAGCTTATAATGAATTCTACATTTTACTATTTCAGGAGTTAAAAGATGAGTTCGGTCTTACAGGACAGCAAGAGAGCATGCTATTTCATATTAATTTAAATGAAAACACGACAGCAAATCACATTGCGACTACCTTTAATGTATCCAAAAGTGCCGTTAGCCAAGTTTTATCGAAATTGGAGAAACAGAAGATGATTTCAAAACAAGTAAACCCTAATAATAAAAGGGAGTATTTTCTTACACTTGGTCCAAACGGTAGTAAGTATATAGAGCGGTTGTCTGAGTTAGATGATGTATTAATTGAGAAATACTTTTCTAAAATCGATATAAATGCCCTAGAGCAAATGACAGAGACGTTAACGAAAATAAATAAAGTAATATTGGAAGAAAAGCAGAAGGATCTTGATTGTAATGAGTAAGAACTTAGATGAAGCAATTAGTAGAAAGGAGGGGAAGCATGTGATGAGTTACATACCAAATATGATTACGATAGCAAATTTTGTGTGTGGGCTTTTGGCTATTCATGCTGTTTTCGTTGACGATATGTACGGTGCAGTTATGTTCATTATTACAGGTATGGTCCTTGATTTGTTTGATGGCATGGTCGCTCGGAAACTTGATTCTGTTTCAGAAATTGGTGGAGAGTTGGACTCATTTGCGGATTTAGTTACTTTTGGTGTGGCACCATCTATTCTTGCATATAATGCCTCGTTAAAAGATTTGCAGTCTATCGGGATGATATGCGCGCTCGCTTATAGTATTTGCGGAATGCTTCGGCTTGCGAGATTTAACACACAGCAAAGCAAACTCCCGACATTTATCGGAATGCCGATTCCATTCGCGGCAATGTGTCTCCTTATTTTATGTTTTTTAAAGAATCCAGTTTCCGTGGCGTTTGGTACATGCGTACTCGCTTATTTAATGGTGAGCAAAATCAAATTCCCTCATTTTAAAAAAGATATAGCTGAAAGCTTGAAGCTTGGAAGATTGGATTGATGATACGGAACTACAATGAGAAAGGTAAAGGAGAATAACATGATTCGTATGGCATTAAGATCATTCAACATACAAATGTATTGTTTGCTAGGCGTAATGTTATTGGGATGGCTCGTGACACCTTTTTCAGCCCAGTTTGTCGGGATAAGCATTGGCCTTTTGGTGAGTATGTACTGCGCCTGGATTTTAGGAAGGCGTATTGAAAAGTTCGGAGATAGCATTGTAAAAAAAGAAAAAGCACCGATGCTCGGAATGATAAATCGGTTCGCAGCGGCCATACTTGGCGCGATTATTATGTATGAAATTGAACATCATGAATTCATGTGGACATTTGCAGCTGGAATTATGGGTGGGTATTTCTTGATTATTATTAATTTGGGGTATTACAGTATGAGGGATGCGAAGGAATAGAGTGAAAACTAAGTTTAAGCATACTGTTGCCTAACAATGAATAGCGGATTATTAAGAAGAGCAATAATTAAACCCAACATAAGATTTAAGAAAAATTTTATATTTACCCCACTTTTTATTTTAAAAGTTTTTCCTATCCTATAAACAAGTTACATCAAGGAGGAGACTGAAAATGAAGAAGTGGGGATTTTATATTTTTAATATATTCCCTATATTCGAAGACAAAGTAGAAGATTAAATATATGAACAAAGTACCAGTTCTTGAACTATGTTCTAAAATAATAGATGAAAATGTAAAGTTAGGGGATTCCACATGCATACAGGAGTTTTGATGAGTTATTTATATACTTATTTTTTTACTATTATGTTTTGTATTATGTTTCAAATTGGATTTTATTTTAAAGCGAAAAGAAACATATCTATTCGGCATTTTCTATGGGTATATATTTTTCTATTCTATCTTTCGCTAGTGTATAAGGTGACGCAGATTGCGACTGTATGGAATATAAGTAGATATGAAACGTGGATTCGTGTAAATCAAATCAATTTGACTCTATTTGATACGGCGGGTAGTACTACGTATCTTTTGAACATCGTACTGTTTATGCCATTAGGTTTTTTATTGCCGACTATTTGGCCGCAGTTTAAAAAAATGAAAAACACCGTATGCGCGGGATTCTTTTTTTCATTGGCAATTGAGTTAAATCAATTACTAAATAATAGAATTACAGATATTGATGATTTATTTACGAACACCCTCGGGGCGATTATTGGGTATTTATTATATAGCGTTTTATTTAAAATGATATGTAAAAGAGATGAAAAAAAGTTTGATACGAATTCTTCTCTAGTCATAAAATACGAGGCTGTTTTTTGTTTAGTGTGTTCATTTGTAGGTGCGATGTTAATTTATTATCCAGCTTTATTTGGAAGACCTGTAATTATTCAGTGAGGTGATTAAGAATTTCTTGTTAACGCCTGTACGATATTTCAATTTGCAAAAAGCCTTTAACACGTTATAGTTAAAGGCTTTTATCATCATAATTTTTACTTACCAATTACCCACTCTAACATCCGCCTTCAACCACTTCACCCAATCCAAGTCCTCTACTTTAAGCAAACTAAGCGAAACACCCTTCATATCTAAAGAAGTCAACAGCGTACCAACCTTTACGAATGTAACTTGCAATCCTTCAAGTTCACACAAACGGCGAATGTCGTTTGCGAAAATGTATTGTTCCATTAATGGTGTCGCACCGAGTCCGTTAATAAGGATGGCGAAGTTGTCGCCTTTTCTCCAGCGATAAATGCTTTTTAGTTTGTTCATCAGTTCAATCGCTAATATTTCAGAAGAGGACAGCGATTCTTTGCGGTAACCTTTTTCACCGTGAATACCGACGCCGTAAAAGACTTCATCTTCGTTTAATGTGAATGAAGCTTGTCCTTTCACTGGATCGTTGGCAGGTGAAAGGGCGACTCCTAATGTGTGTAAGTTTTCAGTGATAGAACGGCCGAGTGCAGTCAGTTCTTCTAAAGAATGTCCTTCAAGAGCGGCTGCACCAAGTATTTTTTGAATGAAAACAGTACCAGCGACGCCGCGTCTTCTTTTATTAAAGGAAACATCATCTTCAATTGAAACGTCGTCATTTACGATGATGTGGTCAATTTTTCTTCCTTCTTCTTTAGCAATTTGCTTTGCCGCTAGAAAGTTTTCAACGTCATCTTTAAAGTTTTTAATGATGAATAAAATACTTTTATCTTTCGGCATAAGGCGAGTTGCCATTATAATTTGTTCTACTGTAGGCGGAGTGAAAATGCTGCCGTTTACGGCCGCTGTAAGCATTCCTTTTCCTACATAGCCAATATCAGCAGGCTCATGTCCGCTACCACCGCCGCTTATAATAGCGACGTCTTGCTTCATTTTTTGGATATCTTTTACATAAATGATGTTATTTGTTTCGTCGTAATTTACTTTGTCGTTATGTTCAAAATAAAAGCCATGCATCATATCTTGAACAATATTTTGTACATCATTCATAATCTTTTTCATTGCTTTTGCCACCCTTTAATTACTTTGCTGACTGCTCCAGTAATAGTAGTAATTGATTGTTTATCATATTTTTCATGAGAGAAGACATAATGGATGGATTTACTTCGCACTTGCTTTCAATCCAATCTTTTATCGTTCCAACGAAGCCGTGACTATAAAAGGAGGCAATCGTATTTTTCGTTTCAATAGAAAGAGTTAAGCCACAGTTCACGGATAGTTCATCAATAATCTTCATATATAAGTTTTTCGTGTGCTCAAATAAATAGTGATTAAACGAGTTTTGTTCAATGACTTTAAAAGCATTTCGGTAAAATTTTTGATTTTCGTAAAAGTAATCAAATAATAAATCGAAAATATTTTCCCATGTTTCATAGTCGAGAAAGTCGATAATGTTTTCCTTCGTTTCTTCTCTATAAATCCAGCTTAATAGTTCAAATTTATCTTTAAAATGATAATAAAAAGTTTGCCTACGCATTTGACAGTGTAACATAATATCGCTCACTGATATTTTATGAAACGACTCTGTTTCCATTAAATATTTCAATGAGTTCGCGATTATCTTTTTAGAAATTATAGAAGAGGTCATCTGAATCATCCCTAGAATGTTATTAATATAAAAATCCTATCTATAAATGAGAGCGGTGTCTTTAGACAGATTGTCCATTTTGTCCGTTTACTATAAAACGCTTTCATTTTAACATGAGTAGTAAGAAGAAGATTTCAAATATATCACAATATATTAAAGGAATTGAGGGAGAACTACAATGAAAAAGATTATAAACAAACCAGAAACATTAGTAATGGAAATGTGTAACGGAATGGTTATGGCTCATCCAGAGCTTGAACTTTTGAAAAAATATAAAGTGATTAAGAAGAAAGAAATGAATGAAAATAAAGTAACGTTAATTAGTGGCGGCGGTAGTGGTCATGAGCCGGCACATGCAGGATTAGTCGGAAAAGGGATGTTAGATGCGGCGGTGTGCGGAGATGTGTTTGCTTCGCCTTCACAAATTCAGGTGTATCAAGCGATTAAAGAGACAGCTAGTAAAAAAGGAACGTTATTAATTATTAAAAATTACAGCGGCGATATTATGAATTTCAAAAACGGAGCTCATTTAGCGACGGAAGATGGAATTGAAGTCGACTACGTAAAAGTGGATGATGATATTGCGGTAGAAGATAGCCTATATACAGTAGGACGCCGCGGCGTTGCGGGAGTTATTTTAGTTCATAAAATTGCCGGCGCAGCAGCGGAAGAAGGTATGGATTTAGGAGCGGTGAAAGCTGTAGCGGAAAAAGCAGCGGCTAACGTGCGCACAATCGGTTTAGCGTTAACTTCTTGTACAGTTCCAGCGAGCGGATCACCTACTTTCACACTTGCGGAAGATGAAATGGAATACGGCGTAGGTATTCACGGCGAACCAGGAATTAAGCGTGAAAAAATGCTGTCAGCAGATGAACTAGCTAACCGTATGACAAATGATCTTGTAAAAGATTTAGGAGTAAAAGATGGCGAGGAAATCGCACTTCTAGTTAACGGTTTTGGCGGAACACCACTGCAAGAACTTTACTTATTTAACAACGCAGTGACGAGAGAATTAGCTGCTAGAAACATTAAAATCAATAGAGTATTCGTCGGTAACTATATGACAAGTATCGATATGGCTGGCATGTCTTTAACAGTGATGAAGTTAGATGATGAGTTAAAAACATTACTATCAAAAGAGTGTAATACACCAGCGTTTAAAGTAGATGGGCCAGTTGAAAGTGTAGAGTACGTGAATGTGCTTGAAGAGACAGAAGAGAAGGAAGTTTCCTTTGAAATAGAAACGGCGGAAGAGCACGCTGTTATTAAGGATAATGTTATTACATTAAACAACATGATTTATCTCGTTGATAAAATGAGCGACGTTATTATTAAAAACGAAGTACCGTTCTGTGAGTTAGATACACACGCAGGTGACGGCGACTTCGGAATGAGTGTGGCAAAAGGATTTAAGCAATTAAAACGTGAGTGGCATTCTATTGTAGATCAAGAGAACGTAACGATTGGGTCATTCCTTGACGGTTGTTCAATGATTATTATGGAACATTGCGGCGGCGCATCTGGTCCAATTTGGGGTGGTGCATTCCGCGCAGCTAGCAAAGCAGCAGGAGAAAAACGTGAGCTAACAGTGAAAGAATTCGCTGAAATGTTGCAAGCAGCACTTCAAGGTATACAATCTATCGGAGAAAGATCATTTGGTAGAGGAGCGGTAGTTGGTGACAAAACACTTGTTGACGCGCTTGCTCCATGTGTAGATTCTTGGTTAGATAGCGCTTCAAACGAAGAAGACATGAAAACTGCTTTTGAAAAAGGAGCAGAAGCAGCAGTTAAAGGAGCGGAGTATACGAAAGAAATCGTAGCTCGCATGGGCCGCGCCGGTACAGTTGGTGAAAGAAGCTTAGGCTATCCAGATGCAGGTGCACATGCACTTGGAGTTATCTTTATGGAGATTGCGGGTAGTTTGAAATAGGAATGAGAAAATCCCCTCTGCCTTAAGGTGGAGGGGTTTTTATATAATTGATTGATATATAGTTTCGTTAGATGTTTTCTCTGTAAAGATATGTATGTTTATAAATACTAAGATAATAGTTTTAAAAGAAGCAACGTGAGTTCCTATAAATAGGGAGTTTAGGTTGTTTAATTGTGTTTTGGAAAATTTCTCAATTGATAAAAAGTACTTCAAAAGGAATAAATTAATAATGGAAGATATGAAGGAACGGGAAAAAAAGATAGAAAAGAAGTTAGAGCTAAGGGATGATAATCTTATGAAGAAGATGGTCAGGGAGATTCACGATGCTAAACGTACTAATGTATCAGCTCAGGAAGAAATAGCGGCAGCCAAGTTTAAGATTTTGGAAATGAGTATCATTTTTTACTTGTAGGGTATTTTACTGTTTTCGCTCAAATGGATTGTCTTATACATCTAAGTTGTTTCTACATAAATATCTGTAATCTCACCTATTACTATATCTTAAAAAAATTTGCAACAGTACCAATAAACCGTTATAAAAAGTATTTAAAATAATAACAAATAGGTATAATGATTCCCACTATAGAAAATACAATACTTCCTAAATTAAATGCAGAAAGTTTCGCACGATGAACTTGAATTTCACCTAAATCTACCCCTCCACTAAAATGCTTATCCATAACTTTAGCGACGTTTTGTTGTTGATTAACAAAATAAGGTATTAGCCATATACAGCAGAACAAAATAATACTACCAAAAAAGAGTGTGTCAATAATTGAAGCTTTCCAATTTAATGAAGTAATGACTATGAGAACAAATTCTCCCACCATAATAATTATCATAGTTACTACATATCTGGTTTTTTCAGAAACGTTTTTAAATAAAGTCTCGTCCAGAATTTTTTCTATTTTAGTCCATATTACACTGATTAGCACGATTAGGCTAATTAAGAAAATAGAGTAAATAAAGCTTTAACTAAAAGGTACTCAAACACTACCGACACCACCTAGTAATTTTTAAATTAGAATATAAAGTTGATTTTTTTAACTCTATCAAAAGATTAAATTCAATAATCTATTAACTAGCTTATCGAAAAATTTATTGATTTAAAGATACAAAGCTATATGTATTAGTTATATAGGATAAGATCTCCCAAAATTCCTTTTCTAATATATATATCTTCTAATCATTGTTGGACTTCAATTGTCTAAATATTTTATTTAGCACTTTATATCAGTTAATGATTAGAATTTTCTGAATTAAAACTCCTTGATATTGTTAAGAACATAATTATTATTATGATATTTCGATGTGATTGCTGCTAACGCTTTATCTTCAAGGGGAAATATAAGGTTTTCGTTACCATAATACTAATAACAACCTAACAAATTGAATAGTTACCATAAAATACTAAAATATGTCCCTCAGCAATTTACAGTATAGTACACTTTTAGGAAAAATGGAATATCAAAATATTTTATTATTAACAATAATGAGAATTTTTATAACGATTATAATTATTGTTCGGATTAAAGATAACTCATTTTTGGTGATCTTTATTCATTTTTTCTAGAGTTTATATTAACTTAGAAAACTTTGTAACAGAACCATAAATAAGATCAAATATCATAAGTTTTTTATTTTTTATACAGTAACCATGTGTCAGCCAATCCCTCTTTAATTTAGAATATTCTGTTATTTTTTTATCAATTTATAATTGCGGGGCGAATTGTTATATAATTTACGGAATCATGGTAATATTTAGGTAAATAGAAGTGGTTGAGGAGGACGTAGTGATATGAGCACAAATATTTTAATGCATGAAGCAGTTATGCAACAGCTTAATGATTTTTATCAAATGATGTTGTCGCAGCAAATTATAAAAGCAACTGAATTAAAGAAAGAAATAGATGAAAAAATTGAACAGATTAAACATGCAGAAGAAAAAGAAAATCAAAATCAAAATTTATTATTATATTATTCTTTACTAGACCTAAAATATAGAATGCTAACTGATCGAGTAAGTATTGGAAAAGATAGTTTTGAAGCAATTGATACAATTGATGAATCGACAGATACACTCACAGCTTATTACTATCATTCTTTTAAAGCAGAACATGCTTTAATGTTTAGTAACTATAATGAATCTAGAAGGCAATATGAAGAAGCTGAGAGCCTATTAGAACATATTTCTGACGAACTAGAGCATGCAGAGTTTTATCAAAAATATGCAGTGTTAAATCATCATATGTCTAGTATGCTAATATCTATTGAATACGCAAATAAGGCGAAAGAAATCTTTGAAAGGCATGCTGGATATGAGGTGAAAGTTGCTTCTTGCGAAAACACACTAGGGACAGCTTGTATATTCTTAAAGCAATTTGAAAAAGCGGAAGAACATTTGAATCGTTCCATTGACCTTTTGCAAAAACATAATGAAGAAAAATTGATTTTAGTAGTAAGGCATAATTTAGGATTATTATATGCAACTCAAAACTTATCTACATTAGCGATTCGTCATTTATCAGAAGTGACAGAGAAGAATCCGATTCATTTTAAAGCATTGTTCTTACAAGCACGTGAACACTATAAGCTAAGAGAAACAAATATTGCAAAAGAACTTATTGAAAAAGGATTAGCAGTTTGTATAGAATTAGGGAATGAGGAGTATGTATATCATTTCAATATTTTACGTTCTCTTAATGAAGATGAAGCAATTGAACTCTTAGAAGAAGAAGTGAAAAAAAGTATTTCTTACTTCGAAAAGCAGGATTTATGGGATTACGTAGAAGAATATGCAGAAGTATTAGCGGTTCGCTTCCGCAAATTGAATAAGCATGAAAAAGTTAGTGATTATTTCGATGTATGTTACGAAGCGAAACAAAAATTACTAAGCAAAGGGGCGTTAAAATAATGAAGAAGCTTGTATTAGCGGCGTTAGGATTAGTGATAGCATTATCATTTAGTAACAATACAGGTGATACACAACATGCTCTAAAAAAGGAAGAAATTATACAATACTCACATGCTGATCATTTTTAATTGCTAATTAACAAAGGGACTCCAATTATGGAGTCCCTTTGTTAATAGGATATTGCTTTAGTTTATCTAATTGTAATAATGTTTGTAAAAAGTGTAGATATTTTCTAAATTTGCAGAGGTAATTATTTGTTAATCTTTTAAAACATTAGCTTAGTAATACCGAGGGTTATTATAGATATATTAATCATATAATTTGTCCATATCAAAATGTACGTTTTTTGCATCTAATATATTGTAAATATATTTTATTTTGAAAGGATGTGATTATATGGCTCATAAATCTACTGGGGTGTTTCGAGTTCCAGTTTCTGAAAATGGGATTATTCCAACTGCTCTCAACATTATGTTAAACAATGATTCACGCTGCCATACTAGTAATGTAACGGTAACTGTTAAGAGAAGCCGAAACACTTTTTTCCCAACTCAAAATGAATTAGTTGAAATCTCTCGTACTTTTGTTTCTTTAGAACCAAACAGAACAACTAAGATTGTGTTGTTTACTCCAGAATTTCAAGTAGAAGATTTCCTTGATGTCATCATTAGTGGAAATAAAGAGGATGTTAAGGATGTTCTTGTATATTCTTTCTTAGCAGATTCAGTAGGGCATAATCTGCCATCTACTGTTTTCAGAAATGCAGAATACACTTTTGCTTGCTGACACCGTGATGATGTATTCTTTACGGTCGTATATCTGAATTGAAATGTTAAATAGGAGTTGATTTAACATTTATCCCGTATTAACGGGCTGCCCGTAAATGCAGCAGGCGAAAAACGTGAGCTAACAGTGAAAGAGTTCGCTGAAATGTAGCAAGCAGCACTTCAAGGCATACAATCTATCGGTGAAAGATCGTTCGGTAGAGGAGCGGTAGTTGGTGAAAAAACGCTTGTTGACGCACTTGGGGTTATCTTTACGGAGATTGCGAGTAGTTTGAAATAGAAATAAGAAGATCCCTTCTACCTTAAGGTGGAAGGGATCTTCTTATTATTGTTTTTTGATATATATTGCTAAATATGTTCCAATAATTAATTCTATTGTATTGAGAATAATATCAGCTACATCAAAAAAACGACTTATAAAAGGAACTAGTATTTGAGGTGGGTTTATTAACGAATTTTATATATAGCATGAATGAAAATAGGATAAATAAAACAATGTTTCCTATTATGTTTTTAAGAATTAATTGAGTAGGTACTTGTAAAAATAAAGAAAAGATACCAAAAGGAGCATTCTGCCGACTTAAATTATTTTAATATTATCGTTCTAAGTTTAAAAGCTATAGGGATTTTTTCTGTGGGATTTGTAAGTAGTTTTTACGAAATTATGAGTGTTTTTTATTTTGTAATTCAATAAGTTCATCTGGTAGCATTTTTGTATAATATTCTTTTTCTGTT
>NZ_QPEL01000185.1:0-4974 GCF_008368965.1 Bacillus sp. AY2-1
ATGCAGGAGGGAATTATGCAAAACGTTGTATTAAAGGGGAAGAAAGTTACAATTCGTACAATAGAAGAATCGGATATAAAAACATTATGGAATATCATATTTAAAGAAGAAAGCCCAGAATGGAAGAAATGGGATGCGCCATATTTCCCGTTCTCAATGCAAGAATACTCTTCCTATAAAGAGAAGATGCAAAATCGTTTGAAAGAAGAACCACTGTCAAATTTAATTATAGAAAATAACGGTCAAATCATTGGGACAGTCGGGTTTTATTGGGAATATAAAATGACGCGTTGGTTAGAGATGGGAGTTGTGATTTATGAGCCAACATACTGGAATGGTGGATATGGTACAGAAGCATTGAAATTATATAGAGATTTGCTATTTGAAAAAATGGAGATTGGTAGAGTAGGAATCACGACTTGGTCTGGCAATGAACGAATGATGAAAGTAGCAGAGAAAATAGGAATGAGCTTAGAAGGTAGAATGCGAAAGTGTCGTTATTATAACGGAACATACTATGATTCTATTCGAATGGGCATGATTCGTGAAGAATGGGAAGCGCTATGTGTAACGAAGGGGTGAGAAAGATTGTACGCTATCATTGCTACATTTGATCGTGTGTTTACTAATAAAATTACAGAATTACAAAATAAATTAACAAATGTAATTGGAACAAATCAATTAGCTGGAGTAGAACCTCATATAACGATTGCGGATTATAATGAGTTGGATGTTAATTTGTATATTGAAAAATTAAAGGAATTTGTAGCTATTCAAGAAAACATGTCTGCAGTCACTTTTCCTTCTGTTGGAACTTTTCCTACTAACGGTACGGTTTTTCTAGCGCCGACTGTTACCGATGATTTATTGAGACTTCATCATTTTTATCATGATCATTTCAAAACTTTTCATGATAATTCAAATTCATATTATGTACCAGGAAAATGGGTTCCGCATTGCACGATTGCGAATCATTTGAATTCAACTCATTTTTTAAGTGTGATGGAGTATATATATGAGAATTTTGATGTTACAACAGCTTCGATTGAAAAGTTAAAATTAATTAAGGTCAATTATGAAAATGGTTCTGCCGTTTCTTCTAGTATATTAGCAGAATATAATTTAAAGAGAATGGAGACATCGAGATGACATATATAATTAGAGAAATGAAGCAAGAAGATATTCAGGCTGTACAATCAGTAGCGAAAATAGCTTGGCATGATACATATGAAGGCATTATCCCGAGAGAGATTCAAGATAGTTTTTTAGACGAGGCATATTCTGATGAAAAAATGAAATATCGCCTTAAAAATACACATTTATTCGTTGCGGAAGAAGAGGGAGAAGTAATAGGATTTGCGAACTTTTCACCTGTTAGACTACAAAACGAAGCAGAATTAGGGGCAATTTATTTGTTACCAGATCAGCAAGGAAAAGGGATCGGAAGTGCTTTATTACAAAGAGGGATTAAGGCATTAAATGGGATACGGAAATTGTACATACATGTAGAAGCTGCAAATGAAAAAGGAAAACGCTTTTATGAAGCGAAAGGTTTTGCTGAATTAGAGCAATTTGAAGAAGACTTTGAAGGACATATGATGCAGACAGTAAGGATGGTTTTATACGTATAAGGAGGACTAGTAATGAAAACTTTTGATTTTAGTGAAAAAGTAGGAAAGCACTTATCAGTATTTCAATCTAATTTCATCATGTCGAAAATAGTAAACCATCAAGGAAATGTACATATCGGTGCTATGCATTTACAAGCCAATGGAATAATCGGATGTCATGAAGCAGTTGTATCTCAACTGCTTCTTATTGTGGACGGAGTAGGATATGTGTGTGGGGCAAATAAGGAAAAGGTAAAGATAGAGGCGGGACAAGCTGTGTTTTGGGAGAAGGGAGAGCTTCATGAAACAAGTACAGAACAAGGATTAACGGCAATTGTTATGGAAGCGGAGAATCTTGAACAAGGGATAGTAATGCCTATTATTCAAGGGGAGTTGTGAAAAATGATAATTAAGGCGAATCAAGAAGATACCAATGAAATATTAAAATATGCGGCTCAATCGCTTTTTGAAGGGACGAGAGGGAATTGTCAATTAAGTATCGAGAAAGCGATTGAAATTACAAAGCCGATTGTAGAAAAAGGAGCATACTATTTAATCATTAAAGAAGAAAATAAAGTAATGGGATGGATATTAATAGGGGAAAATACAGACTATTTTTCTCGTGAAAAACTTGGATTTATATATGAATTGTACGTTTTCCCAGAATATCGCGGGAGAGGATTATCGCGAGAACTGATGGAAGCTGGTATTAAGGAATTAAAGGAGAAGTATTCAGAAATTAGGTTGAATGTATTTGCTGGGAATTTTGCAAAAGAGATGTACGAAGAGTTTGGGTTTGTTGAAAGGCAGGTAATTATGACTTTGAAGTGAGTATTATAGTCGGAATGGGAGAAGAGAAAATAATGATTTAGTGGCTACTTTATCGCTGGAATTTAAAGCCAATAAGTCCTTATAAATATATAAAATAGATGGTTTGCCTTTATTTTATAGTAGATTGATAGTGTATGCTTAAAAATAAATAAATTACTATTATACAATATATCGTTATTATAGTAAAAGAGAAATTTTGGAAAAATATCATTTTTTTGTTTAGAAATCTTTAAATTATTGATATAATCAATTTGTAGAATTGATTATTGGTTAATTTTACTATTTTTAAATTTTAAGGGGGATTTAATAATGGCAGGACAAATTCGTATGTCACCAGAGGAGCTTAAATCGAAAGCGACTCGATATGGACAAGGTGCAAATCAAATTGAGGACATTTTACGTCAACTACAAAACTTACAAAATGAATTAAGAGGAGAATGGGAAGGTCGTGCTTTCGAAGGTTTTGACCAACAGTTCAATCAATTAAAGCCAAAAGTACAAAACTTCGCACAGTTATTACAAGAAATTAATATGCAGCTTAATAAAACTGCAGAAGCTGTTGCTAGACATGACGAAGATCTTTCTCGTAATTTCGGTCTACAATAAGACAGATAAAAAGAAATATATAATTTAGCCATGCAACCATACGTTGTATGGCTAAATTACTTTAAAACTAGAGTAAGATACGAAGTCTTTCATTAGATAGACTCGCAGTCGCAGGAGTGATAAGTAGTGAAAAAGTTCAAATGGAGCATCTTGTTGTTTATTATTTTAGCTCTTGTACTATCAACAGGGGTCTCCTATTTAGCATTAAATCAAAATGTTAAGAAAGCTAATGAGAATACTACACCAAAAATGACAGTTGCGTTGGTAAATGAAGATCAGGGCACTGTATTTGAGGGCAATAAAATAGCGTTTGGAGATCAATTTGTTAAAAATGTAAATAAAAATACGAAACAAGAATGGTACGTAGTTAGCCGCGGGGTAGCGGAAAATGGATTGAAAAATAATAATTACAATATGATGATTGTTATTCCAAATGATTTTTCTAGGAAGGCAGTTGCGATTGATTCAGAGATTCCAGAGAAATTAACGTTAAACTACAAAGTAAATGCAACTGGGAATAAGGATTTGAAAGCTGAGGCAGAAAATACAGCTTCTGTTATTTTAGAAGATTTCAATAAGCAAATAATCGACGTTTATTTTGCGAGTATTATCGGTAAGCTACAAGGTGCACAAGATAATATAGGTAAAATAATTGAAAAAGGAAACGTTCAAACAACTATGTATAAAAAAGATATACATAGTCCGTTAGCAAATTACACAAATCAATTTAAAACAGTACAAGATTATACAGGTGTTTCTGTTAATAGTTTCAAAGGATTTCAGGATGTTTTAAAAGGTTTCGGTCAAGCGTTAGATGAAGGGAATAAATCTAACAGTACGTACTTAGATGGTTTTAATAACTTTCAAAAAATGCAAACTGATAACAATTTATTAGCGAATAATTTCACAAATCAATTTAATCAATATATGAATGATATGAATACAGGCGATGCTTTAAAGCAATTAAGTGCATTGGAATCCGCTAATAAAATTATTTCAAATCAATTTACGTTTTCAGAGAAAGAACCAAATATTTTAACTGATGCTGCAGCAGTTCAAAAATATTTAGCAGATGTAAAAAAACAAGTATCTGAATATGATACAGAACTTGCAGGAAAGTTAGAAAGTGATATTCAAGAGACGGTAATTAAGAAGTTAAAGCAATCTATGTCGAATGATGGAAAGCAAGAAATTTTCATAAATACATTAATGAAACAACCAGATGCTCGAATAAAGAAACAAATCGAGAATTTAATTGCGAAATTACCTAGTTTAAACATGGAAGAAATCGGTCAAAGTGATTTACCAGATGCGACGAAATTACAACTGCAAAATGTAATTCAATTTACAAAAAAATATAATAAAGAAAATAATTTTTATTATGATCCTGTAAATAAAATACCTTTAGGAAACGCAATTAAAGAAGTAAAGGATAGACTTTATACAGAGGGAATTACATTTAGTGATACTGCGAAAGTAATTAAAATGGAATCTCCGCAAATTTTGAAGATAAGTATTCCAGAAGAATTTAAACTAGATGGAAGTACAGGATTCTTACATATTGATGATGTGGATCGTACAAGTGACTTTCTTCAAAGCGAAGCAGGAGAAATTACAATAGCTCCTCGTAATGAAGGGGATATAAAGATTAGCTTGGATGTGAAGTTAAAAGATCCAAACATCAATATAGATGTTTTCTCTCCTGTAACATGGCAGTGGGAATTGAGTGGGACTCATACAAAAGAAACTAGTCCTGAAAAAGAAAAACCTAACAAAGAAGATAAAGGAACACAAACGGAAAATAGCAAGGTGGAAAATGTGGTTCATAAGTCACAGTATGGCATAATGCCGTTAGTACACAATGCTAAAACGCCTATTATTAAAAAAATGGAAAACACAACAGGGAAAGATAACGGAACCGGAGGAA
>NZ_QPEL01000186.1:0-5336 GCF_008368965.1 Bacillus sp. AY2-1
TAAAGTTTCACTTTATAATGCTTCTTGCATAATTACCCCCAAAAATAATTATATGGTAATTCAAGACAAAAAAATTTGAGAAATAATTGTATGTTATTAAAATAAACAGCAAGGAGGAGAGTAAATGAAAGCAATTGTTATTGATCAATATGGTAGTGTTGAAGAATTGAAAGAAAGACAAGTTTTAAAATCGGTTGTTAAGAATAACGAAAAAGCTCAACAATAAATAATAGCCCATACTACACATTGTCATTTTCGGGTATTATTTATTGTTGGCTATTGTGTTATTACTTCTAACAAATACTGTTTCGTATTGTATCATGTAATTTCTCTAATCCAATTGCCATATCTTTCTCGTTTAACATTGAATAGCTAATTCTTAATTGGTTATCATTTGTTTCGTAGTTTAATAGACAAGCTGTTCCTGGTAAAAAAGAGACATCTACTTCATTTGCTTTTTGTAATAAGGTAAAGGGATCTATCCAATCAGGCAGTGTCACCCATAAATTAAAACCGCCATTTGGTATCTCAAAGTTTAGTCCTTTTAATGGCGATAATATATCAATTGTTAAATCACGTCTCATTTGTAAAGCTGTACGTAATTTTTCTAAATGATTTTTCATACGTTCCGCACGTAAGAAAGGTAGAAGTGCCTTCTGTGTTAATAAAGGACTACCGATATCCATGGAACCTTTCACTGCATATAGCCATTCAAAAATAGGACCATCGGCAAAAAGTACTGCGATACGGAGTCCTGGTGCTAACGTTTTACTAAATCCTTTTATATATATCACGTGGCCATCCTTATCAAAACTTTTGATTGGTGGTGGGACTATAGCACCTTCAAAATATATTTCTCCGAAAGAATCATCTTCAATGATAAAAAATTGATATAGCTCCGCTAGTTCTATAAGTTCCATTCTTCGTTCTTTACTCATTACTGTACCTGTCGGGTTCTGGAAGGTGGGATTTGTATACAATAAAACAGGATTTTTACTTTGACAAATATCATCAATTAAGTCGGAGCGAACTCCATGATTATCAAGAGAAATAGGAATGATTTGAACACCTTTATTGATGAAAACGTCAAGCGCAGCACTGTAACATGGACTTTCTACTAATACGATATCTCCAGGTTTTAATAATGTTTGAGCAATTAAATCAATTCCTTGTTGTGCTCCGCTTGTAATTAATAATTGAGATGGGTCCGTCACTAATTTCTGGTGTTCATTTAAGTAATTTGCTATTTCAACTCGCAGTTCATAATCGCCTTGAACTGGCCCATAAGTTGCTAACAACATCGGATTTTTATCTAGCAATTTATGCATTTCGTCTGCCAAAAATGGATTTGGTAACAGACGAGGATACAGAATTGCTTGTGAAAAATCATAATATTTACGGTGCTTATTCATTGCATATTGAGAACGCATAACATTAATAGATCTTGATTGTTGCCATTTATACGGTATCGGTTTGAAATCTTTCTTTACACGTTTATATATGTAAGCACCTTTTCCATGTTCGATGCGTATATACCCTTTCGTTTCTAACTGTTTATACGCTTTACGAACAGTTAATACATTGATTTGTAAATCTGTGGCCATACAACGTAAAGAAGGAAGGGATTCACCATGTGAAAGCATACCACTTTGTACTCTTTCAACAATTTGCATATATATTTGCTTGTAATACGGTATGTTTGATTCTTTACGCAATACAATCTTCATAGTTTCACCTATTTTTCTTTTTAATTTAATTAAAGCGAAAAATATATAGGGAATCAACTACAACTTGAAGTAACTGTTATATGTACTGATACACTGTTATACACCATACCCTCTATACTCATTTTAAGAGTAAAAAGGAGGAAGAAAAATGGTCATTTTTAATTACATTTTAGTATGTATTATTTTCGGGACAACATTTTTAACAATAAAAATTGGAATTGAAGCAGGGGCGCCACCGTTGTTTTCAGCAGGAATTCGATTCTTTTTAGCAGGCATAATCCTTATGATTATTTTTAAATTAAAGCGAAAAGAAATTATGCCACATATATTTTCAAAACGCATTATGTATGCTGGATTTTGTTTAACATTCATGACATTCGCAAGCTTGTATTGGTCAGAACAATATATTTCTTCAGGATTAGCTGCTGTTCTTTCTGCTACGGGGCCAATGATGATATTGTTAATACAAGCAAAGAGGAATAAGACAAAATTACAAAAGGAGCAACTCGTTGCTTTAGTTATCGCACTAATAGGTGTTATATTTGTTTCTTTACCAGGAATGCATCAACAAGTAAGTTTCATATGGAGTATTGCTTGTATTGTTTTAGTTATAGGAGAGTTATTTTACGGAATAGGCTCTATTCGTTCGAAAGAAATACTTTCAGATTTATCAAATGTATCACCATTTCTTATTAACGGTATTCAAATGTTTTATGGAGGGATTTTACTACTAATCGCATCTATTATTGTAGAACAACCAAATGTAACTGTATTAACTTCATGGAGTGTACAATGGCCTATTTTATATCTCATATTTATCGGATCGATCGGTGGACACGGATTATATTACTGGCTCTTATCAAAAACAAATCCAGTATTTCCATCGACGTGGTTATATGTATCACCATTAATTGCAATAATTGTGGGATATATCATTTTAGGAGAACCTTTAAATCCTACAATGGGAATGGGGGCTTGTTTTATATTGATAGGTGTATTCTTGACCAATCGTTCAACACTACGGACTTATTTCAAAAAAGGGCGGTTATTAGAGAAGGAGATGTAGTTTAATAAAGCAACAGCCCTGTATATTACAGGACTGATACAATAAAAAACACAGTTGGAAAAATAACCAACTGTGTTTTTTATAATTAATTCACTTTTTTAATAAAACCTTTATAATGACGTTTTACAAGCTGGCTTTCTAACGTCTTCATAGTTTCTAGTGCTACACCGACAATGATAAGTAAGCTTGTACCACCAATTTGGGCAGAAGGTGGTAACGTAGCAATTTTCGTGAATACGAGCGGTAATATAGAAATTGCACCTAAGAAAATTGCACCGATAAATGTTAAACGGTATAAAATTTTAGTTACATATTGTTCAGTTGCTTTACCAGGACGAATACCAGGAACATATCCATTTTGCTTTTTCAAATTCTCAGCCATTTGTTCAGGATTTACTTGAATAAATGCGTAGAAGTATGTGAAAGCAACGATAAGACCGACATAAAGTGTCATTCCAATTGGATGTGCGAAATCAAGATTTGCAACTAACCATTTTGATATGCTTGAATCAGGGAAGAGCTGCGCAATTGTACGCGGCGTCATTAAAAATGCAGAAGCAAAGATAACTGGTATAACACCAGCACTATTTACTTTAAGAGGTAAATGAGTGTTTTTTGCTCCTTGATATTGATTGTTTCCTGAAACAGCTTTTGCATATTGTATCGGTATTTTACGTACAGCTTGTTGAATGTAAATAACGCCAACAACTATCGCTAAAATTACGAGTCCAATTAAAACAATTTTTATTATGTGCATGAATAGCTGATCGCCAGCATTTTGGAATTGTTGTAAATAAATTTGATTTGCAACATTTGGAATCGCGGCAACGAGACCTGCGAAGATAATCATCGAAATACCATTACCAACTCCGTTAGCGGTAATTTGTTCGCCTAACCAAAGTAAAAATGCAGTACCTGCAGTTAAAACTGTCGCAATAAATAAGTATGTAGTCCAGCTTTGATCTGTTATTAATTGTCCACCAGCTATATTATTAAAGCCATACGACATTCCGATGGCCTGTATGAATGCGAGAATGATTGTAAAGTATCGAGTGAATTGAGCTGATTTCTTACGGCCCATTTCTCCTTGCTTTGCCCATTCCGAAAATTTAGGTATAACATCCATTTGAAGTAATTGTACTATGATAGAAGCTGTAATATATGGTGTAATACCTACAGCAAAGATTGAGAAGTGTTGCAGTGCTCCTCCACCAAATACGTTTAACATACCTAGAACGTTAGCTTGATCTTGTACTTTTAATACCTCTGCGTTAGTATGAGGAACTGGAATAAACGTGCCAATTCGAAAAACGATTAACATCGCTAGTGTAAAAAGGATTTTCCTTCTTATCTCAGCTACTCTCATGAAATTTGAAATCGTACGAAACATTATGTCGCCTCCTATATTTTTATCAGTAAAAAACTGATTATTATACCCTATGAAGTAACCACAAACCTCCTTCCGCACTAAATTCATTTGACAAATGGATTTTCATACACTTTGTAGTTTTCACGGATATAAAAATATAAGGTGTTATATAAGCGACCTATACACTTTTCGTAATCATTCAATACCCATAATATATCGAATAAATTCACAAATGTACATACATACGCATGAAAAATGAATAAATAGGGTCATTTTTTACATTTATTTAATGATAAATTGATAGGACATTATTATTCACGATTGTTATACATGTTATAAAAATAAAGGCGAGCCATTATGATTTATAGCTTATATTCATTCAAATGTGTCAGCTAATAGTGTCTCCCAATCTTTAAATGATAATTTATTAGTTATATGTTTTAGTGCATTAGGTACAACAATATGACAAATAAGTTCTAAGCTATTACCATCTGGATCAATAAAATAAACAGATGCATTACCTTGATGTGGACGGACAAAGGGTTCAATAGATTCATTACTCCCAAACGGAACGGTTTTAATTTGAAGTGAGTGTAACCAATGTAATGATTCTTTTAAATCCTCATATGAAACTCTAAATGCAATATGACGTAAAGAAGGATGATATTTTGTTTCGTATTCAGAGCCCGCCCATAATCCTAGCCAACTTTTCCCATCCTCAATCCAAAAGAATGCTGTTGACTCATCGCTCCAGGCTAACTTCAATCCTAGTTTTTCATAAAATTCGATAGATTGTTGTAAATTACTCACTGGTAAATGTGCTTCGTATATTCCTTTAATCAATTAAAATCCTCCACCTTTTTATTTCCTTACAATTAATATATCGATTTAAAAAGAATTTAAAATCAAATAAAAGTATGAAAGTACATACTACTTTAGTAGTAGTAATCAATTATATTACAATTAAAATTTATCCCCCGCTGATTAAAGGTTCACTTTATGTGATTAGAAAATTCTTTTTATTTAAGAAGGAATAAATATTAAATAAAGCTAAATAAACAGTGTACGTATTTATAGGGGAGAAGATGTAAATGAAAGTTGTTATAAAAAAATTACCACCATTAGAAGTAGCGTATATAAGACGAACTGGTAGCTACTTTGAACCGCAAAATCA
>NZ_QPEL01000187.1:0-5831 GCF_008368965.1 Bacillus sp. AY2-1
AAACTAAAGTCTTATCTACCTATTTGTGGAGACGCCTTATGGCGTCTTTTCTTTTTTTTATAAAAAACCCCCAAGCATTCATATGCTTAAGTGTTTATCAATTGAAAGGTAGAGATTTTTGGAATTCTTTAAATTAAGAACAGAGTGGGATTACTCCTAAACCAATTAATAAAGCTGCAGCAAACGCTGGAATTGGCGCAGGAATCTCGATACCTTCTACACCTAAAAAGTATTGACCATTTACTAATTTAAAACAAACTAATTGCATGGCTAATCCTCCCTTCTGTTAGGATTAATACATTACATTAAAAAATCCTATTATTTATATGATTGAATAGTTTGTTTTTCAGGAAATGTGTAATTTATCAACGTTCAAGGGAAACACATTAATTTATCTTTCCTTATTTTCAAAAGGACCTGCTCAAGTCATACGTAAAAACATAAGGTAAATTAAATTGTATACACGCTGATCACGGTGATTTTTCGATGCACCCATCATAATGAATCTCTCCTTTTCCTCTTTTTATCAGTATTGGTAGGTAAAGAGGGGGCAGACACAAAAACAGGTTGTGAAGAAAGTCTTCTTCACAACCTGAGATTAAGTTATATATCCAAATATGACCTGTTCTTTTAACTATTTAGTCTTTTATAATCTGTTATAGTCGATATAAATAGAGTCATAATAAATCCACTGACCTGTTCCAATTCTTAACCAACCATTCTTTTCTTCATATACTGTAACTTTTTCGCCTTTACTTGTCTTTCTAACAATAGAATAGTTTGTACCTGATCCGTTTCGAACATTTACCCCAATACCATTAATTTGAGCCGTTCCAATTACCTTTTCTACACTACCATTTTCAATTACTTGTAGCATATTTAGAATGAATGTTGCTGTTTCACCACGAGTTGTTGTTCCTTTAGGGTCGTATTGATTGTCACCCTTACCTCTTACAATACCTAGGCCATACAATCTTTGTACGTCTTCTTTATATATAATTTGGTCTTTATCTGAGAATGGTAGGTTTACAACTGGTCCCCATATACCTTTATACTGTAAAGCCTTGTTTACAATAATTGCTGATTCTTCTCTTGTAATAGGTGTGTTTGGGTCAAAATAACCATCTCCTCTACCTTGAATGATACCTGCACTTGCAGTACGTTTAATACCATCCCGTAAAGTTGAATTTGCATCGTTTAGGTCTTTAAATGAAGCATCTCCAGCTGGCAGGTTTAGAGAGTTAGAGATTAATTGAGCAAATTCGGCTCTTGTTATCGCTCTATTGGGTGCGAAAACTCCGTTTCCTTCCCCTATCATAATACCTCTTCTATTTAACTCTCGAATAGCTTCTTCATACCACCCTCCTGTAATGTCATCCTTTGGTTGATAAAGATTATTATAATACCCCTCAACGCTATTTACGAATACATCCCATTGCCCATTATTAATCATGTTAGCAGGGCAGATTTTACCGCTCCATTTTTGGTGTTTTACAATGTTATTTAACGGTACACCAGTTTCTTTCATTAAATAAGCTACAAGTTTCTTAGCGTTATCTACCGCTTTACTGTAGTTTCCGTCACTATTAACTGCGATTTCAATTGCAATGGATTCTCTATTACCTGAACCATCACCGTCTCCTGCATGCCATCCGTTCTCGTTTAATGGTAGGTGTTGATAAATCTCTTTATCGTCTACTGTAAAATGCCACGATGCAGCTCGGTCTGTGTTGCCTACTGCTTGGTTATAAAGGTATTGGGCGTGGTTTCTAGCACCTGCTCCTACACTTGTATTATCAGTCTCATGAATTGTAATGTACTTTGGACTCATATAGTTTTGAGGACGAATATTATCGTTACCTGCTGGTACAATCCATTCAGTGAATGGAACACCATTTATTGTACTAGAGGTGCTTGGTGATATGGGAGACAGACTACGTTTTGTTCTGTTTGAATTGTTAGGAACAGTTAGTGTACCTGTTTCTTCATGAATACCTTCTGAACGTTGAAGACTATCTACTTTCTTATTGTCGACAGTACCTCCACCACGTCCGTCTACCTCTTCAAAACTAGCTTCAATACTTTTTAAAGCCTGTTCATCTGATGTTATTTTACTTTGTTCCTGAACGTTTGTAGGTTGCTTATTGTTTACTAATTGTTGTTCCTCTGCAAACGATACCAATGGTGAAGATAATACTGTTAATCCTGCCGTGAATGCTACTACTTTTTTATTAAATTTAATGTTCATTTCTAATTTGGTATACCTCACTATTTTAATAGATATACCTTCCTCCTTGTACTTCTTTTAGTGTGAATGTTAGTTTAAATAATGGTAGCCTGAATCCTCAAAATAACAGATTGATTTTACATTTCATATGTCAAACCGACATCTATAAGTCCTACATGAAATGTTAGTACTTTAGAATTATATCATAGCACGGTTGCAATACTTCCAAGACTCTTGCAAGTAATCTCCTAATCTTGGATATACTGATAGTATGACTCTAAAAAGGGCATGATCACATCGCTATCAAGCTAACAAAATAAAATCCCCCTAAAATGAAAAAACGATCCATTTTTTCTATAAAAACATAAGAATAGATCTTGTTTTTTCATGTCTAAATTTGTATTTAATATTCAAAAGCATTTAAGTCCTATAGGTTTCCTACAAAGAAGAATGGAATTTTATCTATTTGGGGTAGCACCCCACATCACCATCAAGCTAACAGAACAGATTACCCTCTAAACGAAAATTTTGTGGCTTTTTTAGCGCGGAAGTTCATTATTATTGTTTTTTATGTTCCTTAACTTGATAGAGGTGTGGTGGATCCCTTTTTAGAAGTAGATACTTCTAAAACCTTGAAGTATTTGAAAATCAATTTTATCTGCTTTTGTCCTTTGAATTATAAAATCTAATCCATTTTTGGTATTGTCCGCATATTTAGGCATTGCTTCAAGAGTATCTGTCAATGGTTTGTTGAAATCGTCCCAATGTATTGGAATAACAAGCTTCGGTTGTACTTTTCGTACAGTTTGCTTGTAATACGTATTTTGGAAAGTACTTTCCTGCTTTCCTAATACCCCTATTCCTAAAAATAAGACATCAGCTCGAATATCATCTAATACCCCTTCTATATAGTTAGCACTTGGTTTAACAAGGAAAGTTTTATTATTATGTGTAATTAAGTAATCATAAGAAGAGTCTTCATGATAATCTAGGGCTTTAGCAGGTTGTTTAAGTGGCTTTTTTATTTTTTCTCCTTCATCAAAGGTTGGTGAATGTTTCGATGGAAGGACAGTAACAGTAAAATCACCAAACTTCATAGCCTTATTTACTTCATATACAGACATCTGGTTCTTATTTATATCACCACCAATACCTATGTTAATTGCTGATTCTGAACCATATACATGTGTTCCAGTTCGTTTAGCTATATAAGCTAAATCAAACGCATGATCATAATGTGTATGTGCAATAAATAATCCCTTAAGTTTATTATTATCAACCCCTATTTGATTAAAAACTTTATCCACAGTATCTTCATCTGTTTTTATATTGCTGAACAACATTTTTGGTAAGGATGGCCTAGAAATAAAACCATCAATCATTAATTGTGTATTTCCATCATCAAATAGTAAAGATGATGTTCCTAAAAATGTGACCTTTACCTCACCTTGATTCAATACTTTTTGTGTTGTTTTTGGAGCATAATACTCCCTGTATTGTTGAATATCTGCTGAAGGTGTTAAAAACTTGTAATAAACGAAAATAGAAGCGATTATTACTAATACTAGTAATCCTATAAAAAACACCCTTAATTTTTTTCTTAATGTGTATTTCAAAAAACATTCTCCTTTCTAGACAAAAGATATTATTGTTTGCCTGTGCTAAATCCTCCTACTTGAGGCTACCACAAAGTATCTATAAAATTTAAAAAACGCCATCCTTTCCTATTGGAGTGAACCCTTAGAATGAGACGAAAAAAAGTGGAAAGTAGTTGAAATGAAACACCAAGGATTCAAAAACAAAGAAATTATGGATGCCTTAGGAATTAAGCATGTGGCTCAAATTAAAACTTGGATGAAATGGTATCGTGAAGGCGAAACCTATCGGTTTGAACAGTCTATTGGAAGACAATCTGCACATGGAAAAGGCTTAAAAAGGTTAACAGAACTTGAACAAAAAGAATTAGAAATACGTTATTTAAAGGCAAAGATTATATTGCTGGAAAAGTGCCAAGAAATCTTAAGGAGGTGGGAGGAAAAAAAGAAATAATGAAAATGATAAAGGAATGGCAATCAGTTTTTACAATTGCAGAACTGTGTTCCATATTTAATATTTCACGTGCCACTTATTATCGTTGGAAAAAGCAGGAGAAACCAGTAACTAATCATGAAGAAAAAACCGTAATAGAAATATGTCAACATCATAAATATCGGTATGGATATCGTCGGGTTACAGCTTGTCTACGTGATCAATTTAACATCGTAATGAATCATAAAAAAGTATTACGTATCATGAGAAAATACAACGTATTATCTCGGGTTAGAAAAAAGAAAAAGATATTTGTGCTCGGTCATGAACCAGTGGTAGCTAAAAATAGAATACAACGGAGATTTAAAGCTACCAAGCCTAATGAAAAATGGTTCACTGATATCACGTATTTGATGTTCGGCAATAAGACTCTTTATTTTTCATCTATTATAGATGGGTTTAACAATGAAATTGTAAGTTATAAAATAGCTGAGACACAGGATGTTTCTCTTGTATTAGATACTCTAAAAGAGGCTTTAAGAAAGCGAAATGTGATTGATACGATTTTACATTCGGATCAAGGAAAGGTGTATACATCAAAACAATTTCAAACATATGCCACAGAAAAAGGCATTATCACAAGCATGTCTCGTACAGGAAACTGCCATGATAATGCCCTCATAGAATCCTTTCATTCTCATTTGAAATCCGAAGGATTCTATGCGCAAAATATAAAACAATCGAATAATTCTAGTATAATACAAACTGTGGATGAATACATCCACTACTATAATAATGAACGGATTCAGAGAAAATTAGATAATATGTCACCTATAGCTTATAGGAAACATGTTATCTAGGTGTTTTTTCTTTGTCTCACCAAATGGGGGCAGACCACCTATGATTCTACAGAAAGAATAGCGTATTTTTTCTTTTTATGGATACACTTTTTAGCTCGATAACGATGGGGTGTTACCTCAAATATAATTATTTTATTTAAATGTCTCTTTTAAATTTGTTTCAAATCTTTTCATAGGTTGGTATACAAGAACGTGTAGTGATAAACCTATCACTGCAGCAATGTTTAAAATAATACTTATAATCATTAAAGACCCTTCTATAACTGGAGAAAAGTATCCGTTCGTACTTAACGTAGAAGAACTTATACCAAGTAGTAAAATCACTATTAGTAAAGGTAAGTTTTTAACCAATTTGAATCCCCCTTTAAATGTAATATCTTTATATTATTATATCACACACTAGTTTATGTAATTAATATAAGATAGTTATCTATGGGCAATTTTACATGTTTTTTTGTTACAAGTTAGCACGAAATTTTGTTCTGGGGTACTATAAAATTTCCGCTTGATGGCGATGTGGTTCTATCCCATCGCTATCAAGCTAAGAAATTCATTGTACACCAAAATGAAAAAAGATGAAAAAATAATAAAAAGCTTATCATTAAGTGCTAAAAGATAAGCTTTTTTGTCTATACTTATTAAATTTTATTTGATTTCTTCCATGCTAATACTGTAATAAGATATTGAATACCAAAAAGGAAAGCGAAAAGTATAAT
>NZ_QPEL01000188.1:0-4482 GCF_008368965.1 Bacillus sp. AY2-1
AAATAACATCGTATTATGTCAGATTTTAATTAGGGGAGAGAAATTTTATGTTGAAAAAAATCATTCCAGTTGCTTTAGCATTAAGTACAGTTACTTTTACTAGTGTATTTGCTGCGCCTTCAATCCAAGCGAGTACAGAACCAAACCGCTACATAGATGTGCAAATGCTCGGTATTAACGATTTTCATGGGCAACTAGACACTGTAAAAAAAATTAACAATAAAGATGCAGGGGGAATTGAGTACTTAGGGGCTTATTTACGTGATCGTGAAAAACAAAATCCGAATACATTAAAGGTACATGCTGGCGATGTTGTTGGAGCAAGTACTCCTGTTTCAGCATTATTACAAGACGAACCTACGATTGAATTTCTAAATGATTTGAAATTCGATGTTGGAACTATAGGAAATCATGAATTTGATGAAGGTGTTGCGGAAATGAACCGCCTTATTTATGGTGGATATCATGAGAAAACAGGGAATTTTAAAGGAGCAAAATTCCCATATGTTGCTGCAAATTTCTATAATAAATCCACCGGTCGTTTATTTTTACCACCATTCACTATAAAAAAGGTACAAGGAGTTCCTGTTGGATTTATCGGAGTTGTAACAACGGATGTTCCTAACCTTGTTATGCCTACTATGCTAAAGAATGTGGAAATTACAGATGAAGTTGAAGCTATTAACAAATCCGTAAAGCAATTAAAAAAACTAGGCGTTAAATCTATCGTTGTTCTTGCACATAACGGAGGTACAACAGATGGGAACGGCGTAACGAATGGTGATATCGTCCGATTAGCAAATGAGACTGATCCAGAAGTCGATGTTATTTTTGGTGGGCATAGCCACACGTATGTAAATGGAACTGTTAATAATAAACTTGTCGTACAAGCAAATTCTTATGGTATGGCTTTTGCTGATGTTGATGTAAAGATTGACCGTAAGACACAAGATATTGTTGAGAAAAAAGCAGAAATTGTTACAACTTACCATGAAGGCATGGAGCCTGATAAAAAAATAAAGAAGAAGATGGAGAAATATCAAGCAAAAATCGCACCTCTTGTTAATGAAGTTGTAGGTAAGTCTATTGCTCCACTAGATCGCAAACTCAATACGGCTGGTGAATCTACTCTTGGAAATTTAGTTGCTGATGCCCAGCGTACAACAATGCAATCCCAAATTGCACTTATGAATCCTGGTGGTATTCGTAATGACTTAGATGCTGGTGATATTACATGGGGCGAGATATATGGTATTCAACCATTCGGAAATCAATTAATAAAAGTAAATTTAACAGGCCAAGACATTCGTGATATTTTAAATCAACAATGGCAAAAAGACATAACAAGAATGCTTCAAATTTCAGGGATCCAATACACTTGGGATGCGAACAAGCCTAATGGAGAAAAAGTAACAAGTATTCGCTTAACAAATGGAGAAGAAATTATTCCTTCGAAAACTTACAGCGTCGTTGCGAACGCATTTTTAGCTTCAGGTGGAGATGGATTTGTATCTTTTAAAAACGGTAAAGATGCTGAAACAGGACCAACTGATTTTGAAGCATTAGTAGATTATATAAAAAAATCAAAAGAACCAATTCAGTCTATTATTGATGGAAGAATTCAAAAAATAAATTAGGTTTTTATTAATCTCAAAAAAAAATAGATTACCTATACTTTTTATTGTACAGGTAATCTATTTTTTGTGGGTTTGAAATAAAGTCTTACTGTGGCCAATTAATAGTGACGGTGAATTTGGCCCCTATGGAACATTAAAATTGGATGATCCAAACAGTTATAACTACATTTTTGGACAGGTCAAAAAAGATCAATTTTTTATTGATTTACGTAAGGCGAACGGCGTGACAAAAACTTGGTTACACGAACAACATCCAATTTTCGCTGGAATAACTACCGAAGGGCCTGATATACCAAAAACTGTTGATATATCATTAGGTAAAGCGTTTGATATACTTGTTCAAATTCAAAAAGTGAGTCCATCTCAAGTACATCAATAAATTTAGAATAATATGCCTTAATGAAAAATTTCATAGTGTTTCATATAACACAATGAAATTTGTTTTATATAGCAAGAAGAATAATCGCATTAGAAAAAATTAGCAGTTTAACCTGTTAAGAGTAAAACGAATCTTCAATATGTAAAGCGCAAAAACACTGAAGCGAAAAGCATCGGTGTTTTTTGCGCTTTCGGGCACAGATGCTACTTCAACCCTAGTGTACAAGTGATTTTGTATGTAAGGAATTTGTAAGGAATAGGTAAGAAAAAAGAGATTTTCATTGTGTAGGATAAAAATATAAGGAGTCGTGAAGGGGGGATAAGTACGGCCTATATATAACAATCAGTAACAAGAGTGTTTTGTGAAAATAATGAGTACAATGATTGCAAATGCATTGTTGCCTTTTCATCATTGGGAGAATGGATAGCTGTGTGGTTCGTATATGACACTGCTATCAACTATCTATACAATTTTAATAGAAGAGAGGAATTCTTTATGAAAACACGCAGTAAAATTACATGTGCAAGTCTAGCACTTTTAATAGCTGGAAGTTCCCTGTTATACATAACACCAACATCAATTGTAAAAGCAGAACCTACGCAAAATGTATCTAGTTCGTTACAAACAAGTACGAAAAGCGATCGTACTTCCGTTAAGAAAGCAATGCGAGATGAACTGCAACTTGGATACCCGGGAATACTCGCTCAAATTTCTAAGGGGGGTAAAACTTGGAGTTATAGTGCTGGGATAGCGGATTTGAGAACTAAGAAACCAATGAAAGCAGATTTTCGCTTTCGCATTGGCAGTGTGACGAAAACGTTCATTGCAACAGTTCTACTTCAATTATCTGGAGAGAACCGTTTGAATCTAGACGACTCAATTGAAAAATGGTTACCTGGTGTGATTCAAGGAAACGGATATGATGGTAACCAGATTACTATCCGGCAAATATTGAATCATACAAGTGGTATTGCTGACTATATAAATTCAAAAGACTTTGATATTACGGATATAAAAAAATCGTATACGGCTGAAGAATTTGTAAAGATGGGGATTTCACTTCCCCCAGACTTTGCCCCAGGAAAGGGTTGGTCTTATTCAAACACAGGATACGTATTACTGGGGATCCTTATTGAAAAAGTAACTGGCAACAGTTATGCCGAAGAGGTTGAAAATCGGATTATTGAACCGCTTGATTTGTCAAATACATTCCTACCTGGCAATTCAAGCGTGATTCCAGGGACTAAGCATGCCCGTGGCTATTTGCAACTAGACGGAGCGAGTGAGCTAAAAGACGTTACTTATATTAACCCAGGTAGCTCGGATGGAGATATGATTTCTACTGCTGACGACTTAAGCAAATTCTTCTCTTACTTACTAGGTGGCAAATTACTGAAGGAACAGCAGTTAAAACAAATGCTTACTACAGTTCCTACAAATAGAGAGGGAACCGGATATGGTCTTGGAATCCTTGAAATTAAGCTTCCGAACGGTGTCTCGGTATGGGGACACAGGGGGGCCGTTCCAGGGTTTTCCACTTTTGTTGGTGGAACACTTGGAGGTAAACATATACTCGCTATCAATTCGAACAGTTTAAACATTAATAACCCGGAATTTTTTAAAAACATTTTACTTGCTGAATTTAGCAAGTAGGAAAAACGGATAAATTTTGTCATTTGTAATTTCCATCGGAATGGATTACCGCTTGAAATGAGTATAGAGGGATTAAGTATCTAGAAACAATCAAGCCAATCATGAAGGATGGCTAAGTAAAAGGATTTGTTTATACATTGGCCAATTAAAAGAGCAACACATATAATGAGTGATTATGTATATAGTATTGCATTTGTGTTGGTATCGTCACGGATTGTAAATTTGTATAAGGTGCGAAGTCTAATTTAAGACTTCGCACTTTTGCTGTTTAACAGCTTTTATTACGAAGCTATTAACAATAGAAAAAGGAGAATGTAACTAGTTATGTGGATACTACTGTATGATTGGTGCAACAAATTGTGACTCTAACATATTTGAAAGGTTTGATAAATTCACCGTTTATCGTCCTGACATTGATATTAAAAAGGCATTTAGTGGTACTGCAAGACATCTTGCTTTTGGATCAAGTATCTATAATTGTGTAGGAGCAGCATTTGCAAAATTAGAAATTGAAATAGATTCAACGATCAAAGATAATATTAGCGGAAAAAAATTGAGGGACATTAAAGATTTTGTGAAGAGGACTTCAAAAATGAAATAACATTGTAATAAGTTATATTTCTATTATTAATTGAAAGTTATTACCCTATAAATTCAGTCATTTATTATATAACTGAGTGCATAAAAAATGAACCGAACTCTATTAAATAACGTAAAAGCTAAAAGGTTTTCGCTTTGGGAACATCTCAAAATATTAAATTGATGGTAACTTTGTTGTAGCTCTTTAAACATACCTATATTAAAACCCAAATT
>NZ_QPEL01000189.1:0-12508 GCF_008368965.1 Bacillus sp. AY2-1
TGTCCTTTACAAAGGGTACGAATTAATTTATTTAGAAACTTTTTCAAAGGCACTCCTCCCCTCTATCCGTGTCAGTTATATGGTTTTGCCTAGGCGGCTAATAAATGAATATAAAAAGATACTCCCTTTACTTGAACAAACATCCTCATCTATTCATCAGCGAACATTGGCAACTTTTATGAATGAAGGATATTGGTACTCGCACTTAAGGAAGATGAAAGCTTTGTATAAACGTAAAATGAATCTATTAAATAAGGAATTATCAAAGCATTTTAAAGAATATGTCAGGATTAAAGGTGGTAGCTCCGGTATTTTCGTTATTATTGAAGTGAAAACAAAAATGAGTGAAGAAATGCTAATTGAAAGAGCACATGATCACGGCATTATAGTTTATCCTTGCTCAAAATATTTCTCGGAATATTTACCAGAATATCCTCATATTCAACTTGGATTTGGTGATTTAAGTGAAGATGAGATAATAAAAGGAGTCTCTCAATTAGCAAAAATTTGGTTCTAATAGGAAAAAGATAGAATAATTAATCAATGAATGATTTTATTTAAGTATTAATAGAAATCCCTTTAGTATTTTGAATTTTTTTACACTAAGTGATATTTTATTTTTTTATGCATAAAAAAAGACACCTTTAAAGTGTCTTCCTCCAAATTAATAACTGCATGTTATATCATAAACTTTCTCAATAATTATTAATTTAATCTTTACTTTTAAATATATCCTTTTAACATATTTTTTGAGAAACGATTTGGATATAGAGCAATAAGCATTTCATATGGACTTCCTTTCCAATAGCATTTTAACGGTGTCCATAATTTTTGTTTTATTAGCCATTTTTGATTAAATACTTTTAATAGCTGTTTTTCACTCAATTTTTCTTTCTCTTCAATAGTCCACCTTAACGCCTCTAATGCTTTACGTTTAGACCAATATCCAACAGGAGTAACTCTAAATTCCCATTCTTTAAAACGGTTTCTATATAAATCATTAATCATTCTAAACGGACTATTCCCCCAAATTATTTGACATGCTGATGCTAATCCATGGGTCTTTAACCATTTTATATTGTATATATCAAGCAATTGTTTAGGGGTTAATCTCTCTTTTTCTTCAATGGTCCATTTCAATGCTTCTAATGCTTTTTCTTTAGTCCAGAAGTTATTAGGGGTCATGCCAAATTCCCATTCTTTAAAACGGCCTGGATAAAGATCATTAATCATTGCATACGGGCTACTATTCCAATACATAGCCAGAGGTGCACTAAGCTTATTTTTTTTCAACCATTTTTTCCCGTATAATCCTAAGAGCTTTTCTTGTGAAAGACCCTCTTTTTCCTCAATAATCCATTTCAAAATTGTTAATGCTTTTTCTTTAGTCCAAAAATTTAAAGGCGTCATACCAAATTCCCATTCTTTGAACTGATTTGGATACAAATCATTAATTGCTTTAAAAGGGCTATTTTCATACCTATGTTTGAGTAATCCTCGTAGCCTATACTTTACAAGTAATTTTGTGTTCCACTTTTTTCTTATGTCTTCCTTATTCCATTTTAAAATACTGTTAAGCAAATATGTTAATACCCTCCGCGCCATTTTATTATCTATATCTTCTTTCCATGTATTCGGAGGAAATCTAATTCTTTTCCCATCTAATATTTCCTGATAAATATCTTCTATAGAAACTTCTTTTTTTAACAATATATAAATCCTCCTACAGTTTGTATTAATATTTATACACTATCATCATCTTCAATCAATATATATATTAAAAAATATAATTAAAATACCCATTAAAATCAACAAGAAAATTATTTTTTGAAAAATTTCTAATAATTAACCAAGTAAATATTTATTTTAATTTTCTAATTATTAGTTTATACTAAGTTAGTATTATTATATTTATATATAAGGAGTGTATTCGTATGGAGAAGATTAGTAAAAGCGATATTATTCGTACTGTTCCGCAAAGCGGTTTTTTCGGACACCCTAAGGGGCTGTTTACCCTATTCTTTACAGAGTTTTGGGAGCGATTCTCTTACTATGGGATGAGAGCAATATTACTTTACTATATGTATTATTCAATCTCACAAGGTGGTTTAGGGATGGACCATGCGACCGCAGCGTCAATTATGGCCATCTATGGATCTCTCGTTTACATGTCTGGCATTATTGGTGGCTGGATTGCAGATCGTCTACTAGGTTCAAGTAGAACAATTTTTTGGGGTGGAGTTTTAATTATGATAGGTCACCTGATTTTAGCACTACCAGGAACTATAAGTACTTTATTCATATCTATGGTGTTTTTAGTACTTGGTACAGGTTTATTAAAACCTAATGTATCTAGCATTGTTGGTGATTTATATAGTGAAACAGATACTCGACGTGACTCAGGTTTCAGTATTTTCTATATGGGTATTAATTTAGGTGCGCTTTTATCTCCTTTTGTTATAGGAACACTTGGTCAAAAGTATAACTTCCACCTAGGCTTTGGTGTCGCTGCAATTGGTATGCTATTAGGTTTAATTATTTTCGTTCTTACAAAAAAGAAAAATCTTGGTTTAGCAGGAACACAAGTACCAAATCCTTTAACAGACATCGAAAGAAAAAAAGTTATTATACAGTTTAGTATTGGCACAATAGCTATAGTACTATTTTGTATTTTAACGATACCAACAGGTATTTTAACTATTAATCGATTCACTTTATTAGTAAGTATCTTAGGTATTCTCATTCCAACTGGTTACTTTATTTTTATGTATCGTAGTCCGAAAACTACAAAAATTGAAAAGTCTCGTTTAATTGCTTACATACCATTATTTATCGCTGCTACAATGTTTTGGGCCATTCAAGAACAAGGAGCTATCATTTTAGCTTCATATGCTGATCAGCGTACTCAATTAAAGTTGGCCGAGTTTGAACTTCAATCTTCATGGTTTCAATCATTAAACCCTATTTATATTGTTTTGTTAGCACCAGTATTTGCTTGGTTATGGGTAAAGCTTAATTCACGTCAACCAAGTACGGCTAATAAATTTGCTATTGGTTTATTATTTGCTGGTTTATCCTTCTTAGTTATGATTATCCCTGCATATATACATGGTACAGAATCCCTTGTAAGCCCTATGTGGTTAGCGATTAGCTTCTTGTTAGTAGTAATCGGGGAACTTTGTTTATCACCTGTAGGTTTATCAATTACAACCAAATTAGCACCAGCTGCCTTCTCTGCTCAAACAATGAGTCTGTGGTTCTTAACTAGTGCAGCTGCACAAGCTATAAATGCTCAAATAGTTCGATTATATAATCCTGAAACAGAAATTATTTATTTCGGTGTAATTGGTGGCCTTTCAATCATTTTAAGTGTAATTTTATATTTTATGGCCCCAAAGATTCAAGTTTTAATGAAAGGCATAAAATAAAAAAAACTGTGTTAAAAACTTGTTATAATGCAAGTTTTTATGCACAGTCTTTTTGAATAGACATTGATTTTTTTATATATAAATAAATTGATAATAATTATTTATATATTTTTTGTATGCTAGTTCATCATCATATTGATTATGTAAATAGCTTTTCTAATAACTTTGAACGTCCTCTACTGTATATTCTATCCTTTTATTTACTTTTGAGAGAGAAAAAATTAACCGAGAACTCATTATAAAATCAACCAAGAAGCATCCAACATATTTTGATTAATCACTACATTTTCTTTCATTTTCATAGTATGTCAACGTATAAAAGACACTTTATAAAGTGTCTTTTATACGTTATAAGGTTAATACATTAATTTCATACTTATTCTTTTGTTTCTCCAACATGAGTGGTCTCTAAAACTCAAAGTACTGCTATTGAATTTTTTTGAAATAGTACCCCATGCCCATCAGGCTAAGAATTTAAGTGCAATATCATTCGTAGAATTTCTCTTTATAAAGGGAGTACTTAAGATTCAAATAACACATCTTTTCCATGTCGTACCGTTTTATTGAAGTCTATCTGAGTTGTAGCTAATTCAACGAGATTGCAAATTCTGAGTTCGGTGCCCCAGCGAATACGATTGTTCCGTTCTTTGGCAGTTTCACCTTGTTATTGCCACTCACGATGCTAAAGTTGACGCAAACTCCCTTCTCATCATACACTGCAAACGAACCTTTTGATGGCAACGTCACGGTCATTCTTTTCTCTGCTGCCGCTTGCGGAATTGCAAACCATTTCGCATGCCCATTTGCTCCCAACGTAACTTGGGATGATTGGCCTATAACAATTGGTTTTACATTTGATTCACTTACGTATAGCAACCCAGCCATCTCCATATATTCATTTCCACCTTCTGTATAGAAGTGTGTTTCCGTTGTATCACGGCCATTCATTACGGGAATTTTGAGCTGATGCGTTGCGGTATTCGGACCTGTAATTTTTCTGCCATCCCAATAGCCTGCTGGGCCTTCCTCGCGAGTAATTTGAGTACTAAGAAGTTTCGGTTGAACAAGATATTGAATAGAACTAAATTTCTCGTTTACAAGATAGAACTTGACACCTTCCCTCTTTGCCCATGCAGCAGCGGTTTTCTTCGATAGCACGTTGTCTTCTAGTTTCTCAGCTAAATAGTGGGTCATCACACTTTGCCCTAAACCTGGATGCGATTTATATGAGCTCTCCTTCAAATAAGTCCTTCCATTCTTCTCGGTTACAAAGTTGAGCTTGGAAGTCCCCTTCTCATTAATAAAGCTTCCATCAGCAGTATATACATATTTTTCTTCTCGATTAGATGGTAAGAACAGTTCCCCGTTGTTCGTAATTTCAATTTTGAAATGATTTTCGCTATTGCCATAAAATCCTGCTTTCTTTGCTACGCCTTGAGGCATTTTGACTTTGACCGGCTTACCAAAGGATTTGTTCGGCTTGATTTCCTTAATAGTACCTTTTTCTTTAAGCGTAGCGAGTAGCAATTCAGTTGCCAATAGTTGATTTGTAGAGCTCCGTCCACCAGATGTCAATACTGCCGCTGCTATTTTCTGTTCCGGAAGCACGACTAATATAGCATGTTGCAGTGCCGTATCGCCGCCCTTAGCCAATGCTTTGATCCCATATTCACTAAATGGGTATAGTCTCACACTATCCCAGCCAAGGCCATAGTTAAAAATATTATCTCCATCCCCTGGCCATATTCCTTTTTTATATTCCTCTTGCTCCATTGCCTCGACTACCTTATCAGAGAGAATCCCTTTTCCCTGTCCCATAAATAATTGTGAGAATCGCACCATATCTTCAGCCGTGGAAGATATGCCTCCCGTACCAATTACATTCACCGATTCAATTGGAAGTTGTCCTTGGTACGCCGGGAAATATAGTCCCGCCCGATTTTCGTCTCTCCATTTGTCCTGCGGCGTTTTCGTATAATTCATCTTTAAGGGCCCTGTAAAGCTTTGATGTAGAAATTCGGTAAAGCCCATACCACTAACTCTTTCCACCAAAATTTCAGCCAGCGTAAAGCCATCGTTACAGTATACCGAGAAAGCACCAGGGTCCGCCTTCAAGTTTTGATTTGACAATTGCTGTAACAAGGTATCATGGGCATAGGTATCATTATCGTTAAATAAAAATGCATTACCTAACGTAGAACCTTGCAATCCAGAGGAGTGATTCAATAACATACGCGGTGTAATACGTTTGTATCGACCGTCTTTCATCTTAAAATCAGGAACATAGCGGACAACAGGAGCATCCAAATCGACTTTCCCTTCATCGACCAATTTCATTACAGCCGCTGTTGCATACATTTTACTGACTGAACCAATCCCATATTGAGTATCTTTGGTTAGCAGCTTTTCCCCTTCCATATCATTCTTGCCAGCCTGACCCGACAAGATAAGTTTTCCATTATCAATTAGCGCATACTGCACGCTATTCGCTTCATGAGAATTTGTAAGTAGCTCCGCCTTCTCTGCTGCAATCTTCTTCAGTTCCTGACTAGCTACTTCTTCACCAGTTACAACTGTAGTCTCACTTTCAGAAAATGCTTTCGCTCCTGTTGGTAGAATCATAGTTACCGCTAATGCAGTGGCTAACACACCAGTTAGCTTATTTTTCATCACGGAATTACCTCCTTCGATAAGTGAACGTTTTCATTATTTATTTGTTTCACTATGAAAATATGATAAAACTTATCCGTTTTCCCTTTTGACCTACTTGCTAAATTCAGCAAGTAAAATATTTTTAAAAGGATCAGGGGTATCCGCTTTAAGACTGTTCAAATTGACGGCCAATGTATGCTTGCCTCCAAGTGTGCCCCCAGCAAAAGTTAAAAAGCCAGGAATGGTTCCTCCATGCCCCCATATCGATTCACCGTTTGAAAGCTTCATTTTGAAAATTCCAAGCCCGGAATCGCCAAGTTCATCTGTTTCTGTAGGAACTGTTGTAAGCATTTGCTTTAGTTGCTGTTCTTTCAGTAATTTGCCCCCAAGTAAATAAGAAAAGAATTTGTTTAAATCATCAGCTGTAGAAATCATATCTCCGGCCGAGCTCCCCATACTTGGATTATAATAAGTAACATCTTTTGGCTCACTTGCTCCGTCTAATTGGATATATCCACGGGCATGTTTGGTTCCTGGAATCACGCTTGAATTTCCGGGTAAGAATGTATTCGATAATTCAAGTGGTTCAATAATTCGATTTTCAATCTCTTCCGCATAGCTGTTCCCAGTTATTTTTTCAATAAGGATCCCTAGTAATACGTACCCTGTATTTGAATACGACCAACTCTTTCCTGGAGCAAAATCTGGAGGCATGGATATTCCCATCTTTACTAATCCTTCAGCAGTATAAGATTTTTTTGTATCCATCATATTAAAATCCTTTGACCTTGTGTAATTAGCGATACCACTTGTGTGGTTCAATAATTGCCGGATAGTAATCTGTTTATCATCATATCCATTTCCTTGAATGACACCAGGCAACCATTTTTCAATAGAATCGTCTAGATTTAGGCGGTTTTCTCCTGCTAATTGAAGTACAACTGTTGCAGTGAACGTCTTTGTCACGCTGCCAATTCGAAAACGAAAATCTGTTTTCATTGGTTTCTTGTTACTTAGATCAGCTACACCAGCCGCATAACTCCATGTTTTTCCACCCTCAGAAGTTTTAGCAAGTATCCCTGGATATCCAAGTTTCAATGTATTCCGCATTGCCTCTTTGACGGAATTTCGATCTCTTTGGTGGCTTGTTTGTAACGAACTAGATACATTTTGAATGGACTCCGCTTTTACACTTGAGATTGGATTTGTATAAAACAAGGAACCCCCAGTTATTAAAAGGGCTAAACCTGTACATGTAATTTGACAGTGCTTTTTCATCAAGATATTCTTCTCCCCTATTCATATTGTATAAATGGTTTTTTACTGTTTTCAAACTAATCACATAGCTTTCATCTTAACTAATGACAAAAGGGCGATATTGAATTTGTAATCATTCTTATACCCACTATTTCACAAACGACTTTCTGACCTAAAAAATACCCTATCTTTTTTTCAGATGTATGTTAACTTTTGTAATTATTCTTTCATACAAGTCTTATTAATTGATTTGTTTTCTTATATAAATATACGGTATTTATTCCTCCTCTCACTCTTCTTTACATTTTAATCATACACAATGAAAATCTCTTTTTTCTTACCTCTTCCTTACAAATTTCTTACGTTCAAAATCGCTTCTATTCCTCATGAATAATAAACTTTTAAACTCTTTCTAGTATTCGAAACCACTATTTGTAATCCAATCCATATTTTATTGATACCAATGCAGTTACAGGTATGATAAAATTCATTTGAAACATTGCTTTTGGGAATGCAATTGCTATTATAATTGCAATTTATTTTCTACAAACTGGATTGGGTCTCAACCCAACTTGCGGTTTTATTCCGCAGTCCTTAACAAATTGTTAAGGACCTTTTTTGTTTATCCTTTAGTTGCGTAAAAATTCACAAGCAAATTATTAAAATGGACATCCATACTAGTCTAATTACTTTTGTTAACTGCATTCTATCAGTCTGAGCAGCAAATTGAGTTACTTCCGCTCTCGTTATAACTTCTTGGAGATTGTATTTTCCTGTTGCATCACCTATAACAATATCTGTTTTTTATTATATCGATATTAGGGATAGTTCAGTGATTTTGTGAATTATAAAATATTAATTGTCCGATAAATACATTGTCTTTTTTAATACTATCACACAGGAATTGTCCCCCTAGTTTTTGCTAGGACTTTTCTATACATATTAATAATTGCATCAAGATTATAAGCACGTTATAATAGTCACCTAATTACATATAAAGAGGTGCAGAAAATGAATAAGACAGAATTAACAAAAGTAGTAGCAGAAAAATCAGAACTTACACAAAAAGATGCAGCTGCAGCGACACAAGCTGTGTTAGATGCGATAACAAATGCGCTAGCTAATCAAGAGAAAGTACAGATCCTTGGATTTGGTACATTTGAAGTGCGTGAAAGATCTGCACGTACAGGACGTAACCCACAGACAGGTGAAGAGATGCAAATCGCTGCTTCAAAGGCACCTGCTTTTAAAGCTGGAAAAGAACTAAAGGAAGCAGTGAAATAATTATATATATTGAAACAGGATCTGATATATGGATATCAGATCCTGTTTCTTATTTAATCAATTCTATTTTGTACGTTTAATTATTATATATCTATTAATCATTTCACGGTGCGAATTAATAATAAATTCTGCTGCATATCCTCTGCACATGTGGTTTAGAGCATACATTTTTTATATTTTGGTGCAAAATGAAAAGTTTCCTCTAATTCAATATTCTTTTTTTTACTTTTAAATTAAAATATTCCAAAGTAACCCTCATTAAACTGCAATTATAAATGTAGGGTTCTACTTACATTTGTGATTTATATAAATAATCTGATTTATTAACTTATCTATATCTTGACTTAAACTTAGCACCTGCTGATGTCTAAATCCATATTTATCTACTAGTTTAATTAATTCTACTTTCTTGTCTTCAATTAATTTTTGTAAGTTTCTCATCTCCATATCTATTAGAACTCCTTTTTTACGATTTAGCAGTTAAATTATAGTATAGATATAGAAATAAAGAAACTGGAATTTTTGGAAATCGAAAGAAAGAAATTCAGATGTGTCTAAAATACAATAAAATTATATATACGCATAAATGCATTTAAATTCTTCCATGATAATGTTATAATAGAATTAACCAAGAAGCATCCAACAAATTATGATTAATCACTACATTTTCTTTCAGAACTAGTCAACATATAAAAAGACACTATGTATATTATAGTGTCTTTTTATATACTCTATAATATTAATTGAACATAAATATGTTTATGCAAATTAAATTACTAAAAAACTTTAACAAGGGGTTGTACCACATCACTATCAAGCTTAGAAAAGCAAAATACACAAAAGGATATATCTTACCATATATGATGGAAACGACATATCCTTTTGTTAAAACTCTACTCTTATCGATTTCTGTTATCATTAAGTTTTAATTAAACTTAATACCACACTCTAATCGATCACTGTTATCCTTAGGATTTAATGTAATTGGCTTTACAATGTACTCCATTATATTCACCTCCTTTCACTGAAAGTATATTTCAACTCTCTTATTAACTAGATTGTTTAATAACCTCAGTTTCCGGTACTTTTTGTTTATCAATAGGATTTTTTATGTAATATCTATATAATCTATCTTTGATATTATATTTTAATTGATCACATTCAAAATCTTGTTTTTCTAAACTCAGTTCAGGGCATCTTCCTTTACATAGAGGCATAATATTGCAAGTTGTGCATTTGTTTGGCAATTCCCAATTCATCCATTTTGTTAAGGTTTGTAACGAAGTAATGCCTTCTGCTAAATTCCCTACTCTTAATTTTTTATTTCCAACTTCATGCCAGCATTTAAATAAATCACCGTAGGCATCCACAACAAAAGAGTTATTATCTACAGCTTGACAAACCCAACCACCACGATTTTTAGGATAAAGATTTCCCATATTGAAGCCAATCTTATCAGCGTATTCAATCAAATCTGTTTCCCATTTTGCAAACTCCCTTGTTACTAGACAGGATTCACTAATAGATTGACAAACGTCATTGTATGCCCCTACTGGAGCAAAATACACGGAAACTTTGTTGTTTAATCCTTGATTCATTAGAATAGGAAAAAGCTTATACACATCTGCAACGTTTTCTTTTGAAACATTTACACGAATTCCGACTTGTATAATATCTTGTATTTCTTTAATATTATTTAAAATTTTATTGAAAGAACCTTGCTTATTTCTTAAGATTCTAGTCACATCATGCGTCTCTGGGCCACCATCCAATGTGATTTGTACATATTCAACGTTATTCTCTTGGACCAAATGTTCTGCAATTTTTCTATTAAGTAAATATCCATTTGAAACCATTTTAGCTCTAAATTGAATATTTTTTTCTTTGCATATTGCTAATATATACTTTGACATTCTATCTATAAGATCTTTTTTTAATAATGGTTCGCCACCATACCACGTAACAGAAAATTCAGTCTTATTTTTTAAGTTATTTTGAATGAAATTTTTCAAATCTTCTTCTTTTTGTCCCTCAATATATTCATCTACATGATTCTCATAACAATATGGACATCGAAAATTGCATTGTAATGTAGTAGCTATAGTTAAACCTAAATATTCACTTCCAAAACGGCTTTTATTAGTTAAATAATGATAAACCCCGTATTCATCTAAAGAATTTTCTACTATAAAACCAGCCCTAGTCAATTCTTCTAAATGTAAATTAGGAATCTCATTATATTTTTTTCGGCTAATTTTTTTTATAGTATCCGTATACTCATCAGAAATTTTAACAAACGCCCCTGTATGGCTATTGTATAGAAAATTAATATTATCTCTTTTGAAAGGTACATTAAATTGTGATACCTTATACAAAATAATTCCTCCATTCTATTCCTATCCATATTACTAAAATGATGCAATTACTTATGTCTTGTAATATTAATTAATTGTTAAAATCTATTTTTCACTAATAACTTAACACAGGTATAGTAGCAAATGAATTGAGAATATATATACTGAATGTTTAGTATAGATATATAAACCTATTATGATAGTGTAAATATTGCATTTCTATTGGATTATGTTGCAAAATTTTTAAAAACTGCAATTGAAGAAGTTGATCCGAAAAAGAAAGAAATTTGTAACTCGAACTACAAGTGAACTCTTTTGAACAAACCAATAGTATAGTAGCAGAAGTTATTCAAAAGATAGGAGATAAAAAAATTAAATAAATCAATTACTCAACTACAATGACCCAACTGGACATCCATGGTATACCTCTAATGTCCTCCTGTTCTAATCCTACTACAATTATGATTACAGATTTTCGTAAGAAAGAATTAGCAGTAATAATTCGAAAGCATCCTTTAATTTTGATTGAAGATAATATACATGCATTTTTGACCACGGGTATTATTTTTGATTATCAACAACCTATGTCCAATATACTTCTAGAACAAATTGTTTAGATTTGTGAAACTTCAAAGTGCATTTGTTCAGGCTTAAGAGTTGCTTATACGGTCTTCGGAGAGTCACTACGCAAGGATATTTTACAAGATATTTTTGATATCAGTGTTAAAACGTCTTCAGTCGATGCGGAGGTTATAACAGAGATAATCCTTTCGGGGAAGGCTGATGATATAGTTGAACAAAAGAAGCACCTAGCCCAATCTGCAAATGAACTCTATTCAAAATATTTTCCTGGTATGATGCCTGTTGGACACCCTCTGAGCTTTTATCGTTGGCTCCCTATTCTGACTCAATTTGATGCTTTAAGATTAAAAACTGATTTAAAAAAGCTTGGTTGTTTGAATTTTTTATTCAAATCGCTTTATTAGTGGACAGACTACCCCAAATAAGTATTTACAGATTGCTCTTTCTTCTACAAACTCATTAGATGAATTAGAAATAGGATTAAAAATATTAAAACAATATCTCTATTAACAAGATACTGTACATTTATTTGAGATATGTAATGTAAACAACGTATGTATCCATCTACGTATTTCCAACTAGCGCAGATGGTATTTTTCTTAGTTCGGATACTCTGCTGCCCTACTTAACACCTAATTTTTTCATCTGTATTGTAGCAGCTAAAACACGAGAACCCAACCTTATCGTATCACTAACTACCGTTAGCTTTATTTATCATAGCCTAATTTGCGCAAGAAACAGACACGAAAATATTTTTGTTTTTTTAGAAAGGCATTATGTATGTTGCTCGAAGTTGAATTTAAATATATAGAATGATAGATTTAAATGTACTAAAATGAAGGAGATATGAAAGATTGCTGATATATATTTACAATTGCAAAAGTAGTGTTAGTAAAATTATAATGGTTCAAAGAAAAAGACATCTATACAATATAGATGTCTTTTTCTTTG
>NZ_QPEL01000019.1:0-7593 GCF_008368965.1 Bacillus sp. AY2-1
CCCTAAGGTGCCTTCCTTCGACTTGAACCATCTTAATTTTAATAATATATTGGACTCCCATCCAAATATTATTTTACCATGTTAAGTTATTTTATTCATTGAGAAATATGTTTTAAATCTATATTTTTAAAAAATATATAGATTTGAGCAATATGTATACGAGCCACATATTAAAAAAAGACACTCTCAAGAGTGCCTCTCCTTAGCAGCCGAATCCGCCGCCCCAACAGCTAGCGCCAACGATGATTAATAAGATGAAGAGCACAACAAGTAAGGCAAATCCGCCGCCGAAACCACAGCCTCCACCACAACTACCGCCATAGCCCATATTAACTCCTCCTTCCATAAAAACCATTTATTAATGGATTTAATTTACTTTATGTTTTTAAGGATGAATGGAGCAGGTCCTTAAAAAAATAAAAGGATTTTGGAAGTTAAAAAGAGTTGACGACCTTATTTTTGTCACCGGTATTTCGTCTGCTACATATTGTATTTTATTCTGTGTATTGGGGGAAGGAGGATCTTATGGCTAATTCTGAGATGATTTTACGTTTACTTACGGATTTAAAGATTGAACAACAATTGTTGAAAGAACAGTTAGAGAAAATGCAAACAGCTGTGACTATTCTTGAAGAAAAATCAGTGACGCTTAAAGAAAAACCAGCGACTCTTAAAGAAAAAACAATGACTCCTGAAGAAAAACCATCTGTTACAAAGCAAAGAGCTTTTTCTGGACGCCCAACATCTTTTCGTGATTGGAGAGCAGCTGCTCAAAAAAATTCATAAAATTATAAAAAAAGAAGACATCAATTAAGCTGTCTTCTTTTCTTATCCAATCCAAATGAGTTAAGAAGGTATATCCATATTGCTTTAAAAATAAGAAGAAAATAACGATTGTCGACTCCTATTTTAGTATAGCGTATAATAATATATATATATATGTAATTTTACATAAATATATAGATTATATAATGTTAAGCATATATATTTTAGTTGTCTGTTATTTGTTTTAATTCATTTATTCTTATTATTTTTTAAGAGCCCCAGTAATGGGGCCTTTTTATGATTGTGTTAAAGTAGAAACCCCTCAAGCATAAGGAGGGGTTACATAACTAGGAAAATAGTTATTTGTGTTTAATGAGAGGAAGTTCAGGGTGTTGTTTCTGAATTTCTTCTAAATGATTTTCGCTTTTGCCTTTTAAAGTTTGATCGAAAAAGCTAGTTACTAGTTTATTAATTAGTTTGTAGTTTGTGGCTACATCTTCGCCAGGTTCATTAATAATAGGTGAAAATGCTGCTAAATCTGTAAAACTAGTATGGTTTGTTTTTGGAATTACCACTGTGTACACGCCCGGTTTTTCAATGGTTTTATTTCTTAAATAGACTATTTCCAATAATTCATTTTGGATTCCGGTTGTCTTTGGATTCTCAGCCTCTTTCATAAAATGAATCGTAGCTTCAGCATTCATCAACATGAATGGTTTTTGAGGACCGTCTTTAGGCATTGGATCGCCATACAATCCACCATCCATATTAATTGCAGCTTTAATACGCGTATCCTTCACTAACATTTGTGCGGCAGTTGCTCCACCAAAAGAGTGACCGAACATTCCAATTTTGTCATAGTCAATTAAGTCTGCAATAGTTTTAAAACTTTTATCGAAATTGCCTTCTATTACTTCATTTAAAACAAAAGTAGTATCCTGTTCCCATTTTTGAACTATGGTATTTAAGGCGGTAGGTGTATATTCAATTGGTATAGAGTCTACACGGTTTCCATTAGGGAAAATCGTTGTTGCTGCATATCCTGTAAAATTAAGAGCGATTACTACATAGCCTTGACTAGCTAATTCCTCTAACTGGAATGTATTTTGTTGACCATATAATCCCATCCCATGGCCGAATAAAAGGAGGGGGAATTTTTCTTTATCTTGAAGTGGCTTAGCATTCTGATAAGAATGTGTTTTTGTCAGCCCTAAATGTGTCGTTACGATATATGGAGCACCGTTTGTTACTGCCAATTGTTCAGCCAGCTCGTTTATGTTCTCAAAATAGGCAGAAGGCTTCCCTGATCCTTTTGCGGCAGGATAGTATACTTGTATCATTAACTCACGATTTCCATGATTATTTGGTACAGTGGTTTCTTTTCGATTTGTATCAATTAAATGAAAAGCTTTCGTTCCTACTGTATATTTTCCAGTAGGCTCTGGGAGTGTTATGATCGGAAAAAGTAAAGGTAATGTAAACATTGCGATAGCAGTTACGATAATTCCTAAACCTTTTAAAACTTTCATCACTAACTTTTTAGAAACGGCTGTAGTTTTTGGTTTCAAAAAAACTTGTAATGTTAAAACGAACAATAAGAAATAGGCGGGAATCATACGCCAGTTTGCACCAATTACAATGATGGTGGCAAATAATAATGCATAATTTATTAGTAAAAGGACTCCATTTTTTTTCGTCAAACCCCGTTTGATAAAGATGGGAATGATACTAGATAAAAGTAATACAGCAACAAAAATGATTTCTAACATTTTTAGCTCCTTTCCTAATCAATATAGATATAGATTGATAATTTACAACCTTCCCAATTATATAACTATAATTGATGATTGTATGCATGTAAGTAAGTTTAGAATGTTTTTATATGACATTAAAAAAAGTACTCATACGAGTACTTTTTCTTAAATGAATTATTATTTATTTTTAAACCGTTCCCCATAAATGATAAACCATACCGATAACAAAAAATGCTAGTCCTACAAACAAAACGATTAAAGCAAGCACTCCATTTTTATTATGTTCCATAAAATTAGCTCCTTTTCATTTACTTATCTACAAAAAGCCTTTAGTCGTAATTATGGCTAAAGGCTTGGATCTTCATACTTTGTAGTTTATAAAAAAGTTGCACTTCTGTATTAATTTGGAATATGATTATTTAAAGAGAAGGTGATGAGTACATGCAGGACAAAAAACAATTCCCGCTTATATCTGGAAATCTCTCATTAGATTTAGTAAATACAGAGCTAGTTAGGCGTGGACAACGTTATGATTTATTAATAACAAATGAAGATGTATTAGAATGGCTACATGTAATAAAGGTTAGTCTTCCTTTTTGGAATGAAAAAACATTTATAAGGATTCAAGAGCGCACGAATCAAGTGACATCTATTATATTGGAAGTAAGAGAGGTACTGAGAAAACAGTTTGAGGTAATTGCTGATCAGCACGAAATTTCCAATGATTTTGTTACGTATTTAGAAACACAAATTGAGAAAGCACCATTTACATATAAAATCATTGAACAGCAGCTAGTATCTATCCCGGTTGGAGAAATCGAGGATGTACTCGCATCGTTAATTGCATTTGATGCTTTAACGTTAATAGCAGAAAATAAGCTTATTTTCCTTAAAAGGTGTTCAAATCCTGACTGTGTTTTATTATTTATAGATAAGAGTGGGAAACGAAAATGGTGTTCTATGAAAATATGTGGGAACCGGAAAAAGGTAGCAAAATTTCAGGATCAAAAATTTGAAGAAGTCTAGAGAATCAACTTATAACAGTTGATTCTTGTTTTTTTTTTTTTTTTTAAACTAACCTCTAAAATTAATATTTACAGGTTAGTTATGTCGAGTTATAATTGTTGGTAAATAAAGGAGGAGAACGATGGATAATATAACAGCAACTAAGCAAGAAGATCCTCAACCAATAAGTGTACGATATTTTACAAAAATGAAAGGGAAAGGAAGAAGTCCATTGCAAGTAAATATAAAGGACTCTTTAACAGGACTACTAGGGGGATTTTTAACAATTATTACCTTAACATATTTAACGAGCATAACCTCTACAGAATTATTAATGGCTCCATTTGGGGCGAGTTGTGTATTAGCGTTTGGAGTTTGGAATGCGCCATTATCTCAGCCGCGTAATATTATTGGAGGACATTTGATTTCAACTTTCATTGGTCTATCAATATATCATTTGTTTGGGAATGAATATTGGACAATTGCTTTAGCAGTGGGGATGGCAATAGCCGTTATGATGTTAACGAGAACGACGCACCCTCCGGCAGGGGCCGATCCGATTATCGTTATTTTAGGGGCAAATAGTTGGAGTTATTTAGTAACACCAGTTTTAATTGGCTCCGTTGTTATTGTAGTTATTGTAGTTATTGCTTTATTCATTAATAATATGAGTAGTAAAAGAAGCTATCCAACTTTTTGGATGTAGTTTATAAAGCGAAAAACAATTTAAGTAAGTATGTCGTTTTTACTATGTTTTAATTTTTTTATAGAAAAAAGCCTTTAGTCGTAATTATGACTAAAGACTCCATGTCTCAAACTTTTTAATTTAAAGAGAAAAGACACCTTAATGCGCCTTCCACTGACTTGAACCATCTTAATTTTAATAATATGTATTGGACTCCCATCCGAATATTATTTTACCCCTCAGAACGAAAAATTGTGCTTACTTGTAATAAAAATCTCATTTTTTCGTTTTGGGGTGTTATAAAATCTTGAAGTTGATGGGCATAGGGTGGGACCCAAAACAGTACGATTTTATTTCAAAGACACAACGATTTTACTACACACTTTTTATTTATCCCACACTCTCATCTCCTAGTATTACTATTTTTTATTACTAATGTTGCCGTTTCACTCGGATGGCTAAGAGGAAAATGATGGCCATATGGAACAAAATCAACCTTACCAAGATGCGATGGAGCAGAATAGGCTCTGTCATAATCCCCCCAAATAATGTGAAGATTATACTTTGTTACTTCATTGAAATCACCTTGATCGTTTTTCAGTAGTAAACTGTTAAGCTGAACCGTAGTATTTAAAATTCTAGGAGAAGTAAAACTGTTACTTATCTTTTCAATATAATGTTCAGGGATGCTCTCCATACTTTCAAACAAACCATTACTTAATAAATAACGCTCTATCAAATTAGTAGTTGCTAATTTTAATGTCCATTTGTTCATAAATTGAGGAACATTTAGTGATTTAGCATTTTTTTTAGCAACAGGTGGCTGAAGTAAAGTGATTGCATACTTCTTATCTATGTACTCTTGTACCAATGCTTCCAGAAGAATAAACGCACCGAATGAATGGCCAATTAAATGTGCACCATTCGTAGCTTTCTCCAATAACTTTTTCACTACATTCAAATAGATATCTAGAAGATTTTTCTCTCGTTTAAAAGGAGAACGTCCCAAACCTGGAAGATCCAAGATCCATATAGGTTGGCCAGTTTTTTCATGAAGCTCTTGTGCTAAAGGAAATAAATCTTCTCCATCACTCAATAAACCATGTAATAAAATAAACGGTTTACCCTCTCCTTGTAATTGGTAAAGGGTAGTGTTATCGCATAATGTTCGTTTAAATAAATGATTATGCTGGCCATTTTGATACATCATTCGATAATCCAGATCAGCTACTACGGCAGGCAAAAATTTCATTACACTCGTCTTCTTAAACCAATCTCCTCCCATAATTTTTTTCGCTGAAACATTTGGGAAATTTTGTTTTGTAATAAAATTCAATCCATCAGAAGGAATTTTTGTTATTTTACTTACTCCACTATTCATAATTGCTTTCATAAGTGGCATTGGAACAGAGATTTTTGGTGCCCTCATATTCATACTTTCCGACATAATACTTAATAATTCAGCAATGTTCTGATCGTACTGTTTGTCTTCAACAAGTGTATATGTTTGAATAGTCGGTTGCTCCAATCTGAAAACCTGCATAATAAACTTCGCAAGCTCATCGTTTGAAATAAGTGGTAACCTATATCCCTTACCTCCAGGAATCATTGGCATGAGCCCTCTTCGCATACTCATCACAAGCAAACCTAATCCTGCTATCTGCTCTGTACTCCCTGTTTTACTACTACCGACTACAGTTGGCGGATTAATTACAGAAAGCGGATAACCTACTGCGGATGCCTGCTGACGGATATAGAGATCTGCTAAAAATTTTGTTCTCTCATATGGATTTTTTATTTTTAAATAATTGTTTCCTTCTTTAAACACATCAATTGCAATCTTGCTATTTTTATCATCAAAGGGACTCATATAACCTACAACATGAATAAATTGTTGCAAGCCCTTCAATTGATGAATACTTTTAGCTAATTCACTAATATGTTTGGCGCCATTTAAAAATACGGAAGCTGCCTCTTTACTTGTCGCTTGAATATCCATGGGGCCTCCTGCGTGAATAATCACATCCGTTTTCAATACCCTCTCCTTATCTTCAGCACTTAGACCTAAATCTATTTTCGTCAAATCACCTTCAATAAAGTGCATAACTTTCTTTTTTAAGCTGCCTCTTTCTTGAAAAAGGCGTATTGCTTTACTTTTCGACCTTACTAAAAGAAGAATTTTAACATCCTCTTTGGCTAATTCTTTCACTAATTGCTTTCCAATAAAGCCTGTTCCACCAGTTAAAAATACTGTTCTCATATAAAATCTCCTTTGTAGTACTAATTAGTACTAATTTGATGTAAAAAAAAAGCTTCTTTTATCGAAGCAATTTAAAAAAATGATCTGCTGTTTTCGTGATTACAGTTGCATCTTTCAATGTTTCTGAAATAAATAACGCTCCCTCAAGATTTGTAATAAAAAGTGATGCAACCTCATCAATATGAATCGTATTTCTGAATTCTCCATTCTCTACCCCTTGTTTAAGTAATAGAGAAACTTTCTCTTGTAATCCTGTAAAAAAAAGACCTATTTTTTCTTTTATTTGCGTGGCCTGTGTAGGACTTTGAATATAAAGAGTAATAAATGGACAGCTCCCCTTATACTCTCTCGACTGAACTCCTTGTGATAATTGCTTTAAAAACAGTTGGATACGATCTTCAACTAAAAATTGGTTCTGAGAAAGTACGTCATCAATTGCAGATTGATACATTTCAATCCAATAATCAACGACCCCTTCTAATAATTGTTCCTTATTAGAAAAGTGATAATACACATTAGACTTTGAAACTTTGCTTACACGTACTAATTCATCCATACTTGTATAAGCAAACCCTTTTTCTAAAAATAATGTTGCAGCTACTTCAATCACACGTTTTTGATTCATTAATTTTACCTTTGTCATAACTAGAACTATATAGTACTAATTTAAATATTGCAAGTATTTATGTTAATTTTTAAAAAATTTCCACTAACATTGATTTTACTGCAAAAAAAATCTTATTTTGAATAAAGTTGAACTGAACCCCGAAATTGTTAATTTACTATCGTCTAATAGGGGTCACCATATATGCCCATCAACTTAAGAAAAAGAAATGCCCCCAAAACGAAAAAATGAGCAGCTTCTCAGAATAACTATCTGTAGAGAAAGAAAATTTTAATTTAAGGGGATATGAAAATATTAGCTTGATGGTGATGGGGTAGTACCAACGAGTCGCTTAGAATTGTAAATCTGTCTTTTCATAATCCTACTCCATAAAGAAAAAACACCCTAAAGTGCCTTTTATTGATTTGAATTATTTATTGTATGTAGTTCATATTCGTTAGCATAAAACTCTTTTATTAGTTTTATGCTGCATTAATGGGCAGTAAGACCCCCACCTCAA
>NZ_QPEL01000190.1:0-12851 GCF_008368965.1 Bacillus sp. AY2-1
CCTTCCTAAATTTAGGAAGGACTATATACAAACCTCTATTTAATTTCCTACTAAACGTTGTAACAAATTAAACGATATTAATACCTGCACTTACAAATCCAGCAACTGCAGCTATTGGACTTGCTGCTGTTAATGAAACATATAACAGTATTTTATCCCCAGCCGCTACTGGAATAGCTTCAGCTATGATTCCTGATGCTGTAGAACCAATCGCTATTGCGGCAAATGCTGGTGTTAATAATAGAGGTGCGCCTTGTACTGTAAACGTATTGCTTGCTGCAGGTGCAGTTAATATTTGTATCTGCACTTGAACTGGTGATAGTGGAGCTAATGCAGCTGTTGCACTAAAGAAACCTGCTAATGACGTAATAGTTCCTGCGCGCGGTGCTACAAATGCATAATCACCTACACCTAATGCTAATGTGATACTTGTTCCACCAGTTAAAGCTACACCAGGCTGACTAAATCCAAATCCAAGAAGAGTTCCTGTATTAGCTATTAACGCGTTAACTAACGCAGATGGAGTTGTACCTGAAGCAAATGGAATAATAGCTCCGCCACCAGTTGCACCTGTTGCTCCTGTTAAACCTGTTGCTCCTGTTGGACCTGTTGCTCCTGTTGGGCCTGTTGCTCCTGTTGCTCCTGTTGCTCCTGTTGGACCTGTTGCTCCTGTTAAGCCTGTTGCACCTGTTGGACCTGTTGCTCCTGTGTTGCTCCTGTTGAGCCTGTTGCGCCTGTTGGTCCTGTTGCGCCTGTTGGACCTGTTGCTCCTGTTCGGCCTGTTGAGCCTGTTGCACCTGTTGCACCAGTTGCTCCTGTTCAGCCTGTTGCTCCTGTTGCTCCCGTTGGACCTGTTGCTCCACCTCCAGGACCTGTTGGGCCTGTTGGACCTGTTACTCCACCTCCAGGACCTGTTGGACCTGTTGGGCCTGTTGGACCTGTTGCACCTGGAGTAGCATTGATTAATTGAATTAATAAATTAAAAAGAACTTGTAAAGTTGCAGGATCGACATTTGAGTCGCAGGATACAGGGATAAGATCTAAAGCGAAGAAGAATTGTGCAAGTGCGCTATAAAATTGTTGCAATAATGTTGACAATTGACCTAAATTAGGAGCTGGAGATTGTAATAAAACTAAAATACTTTGAGTTAATTGTTTCAAAAAATTAACTTCTGGGGAAGGTAATAAGGAATTTAAGAAAATTAAAAATTGATTAAACAAATTGAATAATGCTACTCTGTTTGCATCACTTGGATTTGCAAAAAATGCTGAAATAGCTGATACTAATGAGTTTAGTAAAGTAATTAATTGACTTAATTGTTCCCTAGTAATAGGAACTGACTGTGGATTTTTACAACAATCTGGAGTGAAAACAATCGGATTATTGCAGTTGTTATGACCAAAACAATTATTACTTGTCATTTATGTCCTCCTTACTTGTTTTATATTTGAGTTTTTCCTATTATAAGAATCTTAAAGTTGTAAAGAAGTATGTGTTATATATTGACTTAAAATAGGAAACATGAATTATAATTAAACTTGAAAACGTTATTTAATTATGTTCATGACTCACATATTAATTATATGTTTTTAATAATTGACTGCTTAGATTAAATACCTAAACTTAAGAGTTTATTTTATTTTTCCACGTTTATCTCTTAGGTTCAAATACACATATTAATTTGAATATACTCAACAATTAACGGTGCCATTTTTTACATATAAATTCACATTATTTCTTTACTAAAATTGTGGTCTCTTTTTAAACATGAAGCCGTTTGTATCATAGAGAACTCTCATATAATATATTGAAAAATTCATTCTATATTTTATTCCAATACACAATGAAAAGGATTGAAAGTAAATTTCCTATCATTCAACCATTTATAACATCTAGAAATTGAATGTACCTTCACTTAATTTTAACTATTTAAATATGAAACAAAAAGGACAGATTCCTTTTCATTAAGGATCTGTCCTTTTAATTAATAATGATAAATTGTAATATAATTGAAGATCCTTGCGATGGTGGTTGCGTATCCAATAAAGTTAATTTACCAGTACTCACTTCATATAATGGTTGTGGCTGCAGTATTCCGTTAACAAACAAATTAATATAAGAAACTTCACTAGGAGACAAAATATTTGTTGTACCATATTGAGGTATCCCGTCAGTATCTGTATATATAAGTTTCTCTCCATCTGCAAAAGTGTAATATAACAAATTGGTTGTTGTTATAGGGCCAATACCCCCAGTAGGACCTGTTGCTCCAGTTACTCCCGTTGGTCCTGTTATTCCAGTTGGTCCCGTTATTCCGGTCGGACCTGTTTCTCCTGTTGGAATATACATTGGTGGAAGAATCGGAAATGTAGGTCCAATATTTTCTGGCCCTATCATCCCCTTATTCAATGATAAATTGTCATTGCGTTTCAATTTAATACCTCATTCCACATGTTTTTTAATTCATACACATCATTATGATCCTATTATTAAAGAATGACTTTATAACTATTCTCTTTTTCTTCCCAAAGAATTATTACATATATTAAACATTTTACCGTTGCTATAACCGCTTTAATTAATATAATAAATAAATCATTCTATTTAAAAAGTACTAAATCTATAACATTCTTATTTAAAAAGATGAGGTGATTTATATTCAAGATAATAATGAAATTAGAAAAAAAGAAATAATGTCAATGGCCCTTGACATTATTTTCCCTTACAGGCTTACTGGGCCTACCGGAAATACTGGGCCTACCGGAAGTACTGGACCTACCGGAAGTACTGGGCCTACCGGAAGTACTGGTTTAATCGTTACAACAAACTCTATGTTCGCTAATAATACATTAGGTGGTCCCATCTCTGTGATATTAGGTGGCACTAATATTCCTCTTTCTAATAACCAAAGCCTCGGTAATTTTACAGTTAACGCCTCAAACGATATATTTACAATTCCTGTAACTGGAAGATATCATTTAACCTATCAAGTTAATACGACAACCTCTCTACTTGCTGGAACAAGACTACTATTAAACGCTTCTACGCCAATTCCTGGCTCTATTTTTTCTCCCGCGTTATCAATTTCAAATTATAGTAATAATTTAATTACTAATTTAAATGCTGGTAATACAATTTCACTACAATTATTTGGTATATTATCCGTCGTGAATTTAGTTGGAGGCGGATCAACAGGTGCCTCTCTTACAATTATACGAATTGATTAAAAAATGATTCATTCTTTTTATAATAAAAAATCTAAATACTCACTTAGTAAATGTTACTATAGTGATTAAGTAATAAAAACAAATTATACTATATCCATAGTAGAAAACATCTATACTAAATTTTCCGTATATATATTATCAATTTACACTTCCCCCAAGTCGATGTTACATTAAAGATGAAGATTGTTTCTCCTTTACAGACCATCTCAATATGTATTTGAGAAACATCTCCAATCCTATACGCGAGAGCAATACTATATTGACACTCAATTGAGTGTCTTTTTTTATTCAAAAAAATAAAACCATCTCTTATAGATGGTTTTAACAATACACATTTACTTTTACTCTTTATATTATTGCCAGCTTATAAAGCTGGATAATAAATAGTCATACTTAACCGAGTTAATGTTCTTCCTGAATTAGTATAAGTATGCGGTCTATCCGCCTTAAAGCGAATTGAGTCTCCATTATTTAACGTATATTGACAATCATTTATATCAATTTTCAATTCCCCTTCAAATACCGTTATAAATTCCTCAGTACCCTCTTTATGTGCTTCTGAACTTAAATTCCCTTCTGTTTCAATTTCAACCGTATAGATTTCGAAGTTTCTATCATCTTGGAAAGGAAATGAGGGATACACTTTATATCTCCCATTGTCTTCAGACAATGCTTGAACATCATTTCGTAAAATCACTTTCGTATCAGGCTGTGGATTATTAATTAAAGAGGTAAAGGATACTTTCAAACCATTAGCAATTTTCCATATTGTTGTTAGTGTCGGGCTTGAATCTCCTCTTTCAATTTGTCCAATCATCGTTTTACTTACACCTGTTAATTGAGAGACCTTTTCTAAACTTAATTTTTCTTTTTCACGTATTGATTTTAAATTTTTTGCCAGAATAAGTTGAATTTCTTCCATAAAAAACACTCCTACATTGTATACAATATAACGTCCGTTATGTATAATAAAAAGCACACGTTATATTGTTCTTTTTGATCATTATAACATACAAAATAATTAGGGGGTTTTAAAATGCCAATATTTTCTTTTTTGTTATTTGTTTTTATAAGCAGCTTCACACCTGGCCCTAACAATTTCTTAGCTATGACATACGCAAATCAACACGGATTAAAGAGAAGTATAAACTTTTGCTTTGGAGTAGCATTCGGTTTTTTCATCCTCACTTCTTTATGTAGTTTTTTTAATATTGTATTAATTAATATTATCCCTTTAATTGAATTTCCTTTAAAGATTTTAGGTGTCGCGTATATGCTATATTTAGCCTTTAAAATAATCACTAGTAAAGGCAGTGCAGAACCCGATGAAAAAAATAATAAAAACTTATTTACAGTGGGTATTTTTCTTCAATTTGTTAATCCAAAAGGAATATTATTTGGACTCACCGTAGTCTCTACTTTTATACTCCCTTACTACAACTCATATTCAATTTTTCTACTTTTCTCATTATTCCTAGGTATAGTTGGTTTACTGAGTACATTTAGTTGGAGCCTTTTTGGTTCCATGTTCCAAAAAATTTTATTAAAACATAATCAATTATTTAACATCATTATGGCTGTTTTATTGATTTTCAGTGCTATTTCAATTGTTATTCACTAGCTATTAACTCATTCTGGATGCTTTTTATCCTCTTTTCTGTATACATCACATCAATATTATAATAATCTTAAAATGTTTTTATTAATAATCTATTTCGTAGTTTCACAATTTATGGATTGGGACTACGAAGTAAACTAGAATGTTTCTCACTAGATAATATTAATTTTGTTGTGTGCCGCTAGCTTAATAAAGTTCTTCAACATTATTCGCTTTAGTATTATACGATTGTAGGCAAAATGAAAACAATAAGTCTACAACATAGGTATTTTAAAATCTTTTTATAATTATAAAGAAAAAATACCGTATAATATAAATTACTGCTCTTTAGGAGGATCACAATGGCTGATAAGTATAAATTTTTAATTCTCATTGTTACCGCATTTTTTTCATTCTTTTCTTTAATAAAAGATTTCCGCAACACTTCAAAAAGTTTCTTTTGGGGTAGTTTTTTAATTCTTACAAGCTTCATGATACTATTAATACATGCTCTAGATTTAACTCAAATACTTATTTATCCAAAGCAAATTGCGCTTGAATTTATTACAATACCACGTAAATTATTTTTGCCATCTGTCACTGAGGCCGCCAGTTTCCCTACAACACTAAGATAATAATTTGATTAAGAGCTCTTTTTTAACCTAAACATACCATATACAAAATCCAACCTTAATCACTTAATTACTGATAAGAACCTAACTTATAAAACGCATAATAATTATACTCATTTACTAGTATACAAGCCGTATCTCTTAGTAGAAGCACAGCATAGAATACGATACAGGACAAAACCTTCAAAAAACTTGTCTGAGTTAATTCTCAAAAAGGGGTGAATATAAATGCCTATCGTTAAACCTTTTATAGCTGGAAGACGATTTGTAAGTACAGCAGCAACAGGAACTGCTGCTGGAGCAGATTTAACTTTTGCTAACACAGACTTCACTGATGACACTGGCGCTGTAACAACATTCCCTGCTTCTTATGCCTTTTTAACACTTTATATTAATGGTGTTATTCAAACAGGTGATACTATTACTGGTGTGACTACTACAGCTGCTACTATTGTAGGAGGAGCAGTCCTAGATGGAGGCACTCCTATTGCAATTGAATTTACTATAACGTAACTTGATTTATCTTTTTAGAGGTTTCATTAAAAGAAACCTCTAATTTTAAAAATTCACATCAATTTTAGTAGCAACTACATATAGTACATTGCATATACTAGATAGAATGATAGGAACTTATACTCACTCACAAAAAGAGCACTTATCTATAGTGACCTTTTATATGGCACAATAATTCTTCTCCTATTTGCTCTTAGAGAACCTACTAAGCAGTTAGCTAATTTAGCTAACTGCTTTTTCCATATATTATTTATAGCTTTATCCGTAATAGTAACGCTTGTGCACTATCTACTATAAATTTTCATATATTGTATTATGATTGTCCAAAACGTGAAGTTAATACTCACGCAATCTAAATACAAGAAAGGAGTGAAAATATGCGCTCATCAATTCGTAAATTCGCTAATTTTAATTGTGAAGCACAAGCACCTAGTACACTACCTGCCCTAGGTTTTGCCTTCAATGCTACTTCACCTCAATTTGCAACATTATTTACACCACTACTATTACCTAGTACAGGCCCAAATCCTAACATTACTGTCCCTGTAATCAATGATACAATTAGTACTGGAACTGGTATTAAAATTCAGATAGCTGGTATTTATCAAATTAGCTATACATTAACAATTAGCCTTGATAACGTTCCGGTAGCCCCGGAAGCAGCGCGCTTTTTCTTGACATTAAATTCATCGACTAATGTTATTGCAGGATCCGGAACCGCAGTCCGTTCTAATATTATCGGAACTGGTGAAGTCGATGTATCAAGTGGTGTCATTCTAATTAACTTAAACCCTGGTGATGTAATTCAAATTGTCCCCGTTGAAGTAATAGGTACAGTAGATATTCGTTCTGCAGCGTTAACAGTTGCGCAAATTCGTTAATAAAGTGAAACTTTAATCAGCCCTCACCAATCGAACTTTTACGGGCAGCCCGGCCCTCACCTAACTTCTTTGCTTCCACTGAATTTTGAGGTGGGGGCCTTACTGCCCGGCAAATAGCGGGATAAAAACAAAAGACTTGGCTAACTAACATTTAATGTTCCTTATACACACTAAAATATATTTTGATAGATTTGACACACATTTATATTAAACAAGCATATTTTATTGTATGTTGACTATATAGTCATACAAATCTAAAGCGTTCATAAAAGCACACTTATATGTGTGCTTTATTTTTAATTAAAACCTACAACATTCTCAAACAATATCCATATATTATCTTGATTTCTCTCTAAATATATAGTTTGTCTCAGAGCGCTATACTGCGCTCTTTTTATTTAAATCCCAATTTTTAAAGTTCGATTTTATGATTTACGTTATACACATGGTCCGCTACTTTTGAAACAAGGTATACATCTAGAACACTTCAGTCATAAAGATATGTTCATAACATTAAATCGCTATTCACATGTTTTGCCTGGAATGCAGGAGGATGCTGTTAAAATATGTAGTGAAAGACCATTAGAATAATAATATTTTCAAATATAAAAAAATGCGGTTTCTCCTCTCAAGAGAAACCGCAACATATCAATGCTTTTACTATATTTTAAACTGACTCGTATACAAATCAAAATAGAATCCTTTATCTTCCATGAGAGATTCATGATTCCCTCTTTCTAAAATATTTCCATCTTTTATAACAAGGATTTGATCTGCCTTTTCAATTGTTTTAAGTCGATGAGCGATCACAAAACTTGTGCGACCTCTCATTAAATTATTTAGTCCTGCTTGTATTTGTAATTCTGTTCTTGTGTCAATATTAGATGTCGCTTCGTCGAGAATTAATATATCTGCATCTGCTAAAATTGCTCGTGCAATCGCAAGAAGTTGTTTTTGTCCTTGACTTAAATTCGATCCTTCTGAAGCAATTTCTGTTTCATATTGATTTGGCAAATGCTTAATAAAAGAATGTGCAGATGCTGCCTTAGCTGCAGTGATGACTTCTTCATCACTAGCATCTAAGCGTCCATAACGGATATTATCCATAATCGAGCCTGCAAATAAATACGTATCCTGTAAAACTACTCCTATTTTACTTCGTAAAGAATTAATATCATAATCTTTTATATCTTTTCCATCAATATGAATTTGTCCTTGCTGTATATCGTAAAAACGAGTTAACAAATTAATGATTGTTGTTTTCCCTGATCCAGTCGGACCAACTAAAGCAATTGTCTCTCCTGGCTGCGCTTTAAGACTTACTTCTTTTAAAATCGTTTTATTTTCTGCGTAGCCAAATGAAACATTCTCAAGTACAACATGCCCTTGTAAATTTTGTACAACAAATGCGTCTTTTTTATTTTGAATTTCTGGTACCTCATCCATAATCTCAAAAACACGTTCTCCACCAGCAACTGCTGCTTGAATTGTATTCATTAAAGTCGCAAATTGACTTAACGGTCTTGAGAATTGACGAGAATAATTAATAAAAGCCGCAATAACACCTACTGTTGTCATTCCGTTTAAGACCATAACTGATCCAGTCCCAATGACAAGCCCCATACCTAAGTTATTAATAAAGTTCATACTTGGAAAAATAAAAGCTGAAAATGTATCAGCCTTCGTAGCTGAAACTCTTAGCTGTTCATTAATTTTATTGAAATTTTGTACAGTTTCTTTTTCTTTTCCGTACAACGTTGTAACATCCGCACCTGTAATTGCTTCCTCAATAAATCCATTTAATTCACCTAAATCTTTTTGACGCTTCGCAAAGTTTTTACCACTATATGCAACTAGTTTTTTTGTAACGTAAAACATAATAGGTACTGTAATTAAAGTTACAATTGCTAAAATCCAATTTAAGGCGAACATCGCAATCGTTACACCTATAAAAGTTAACGCTGATGAAATAATTTGTACAACACTTTGTGTCAAAGCTTGGTTCAAATTATCTATATCATTTGTCACACGGCTCATTAAATCACCTTGAGAACGTACATCAAAGAACCGTAAAGAAAGCGTTTGGATTTTCTCAAAAATATCTTGTCGTATTTTTTGAATTGTTTTTAATGCAACGTTAATCATGACAAACGTTTGTAACCATGTTAAAAGTACCGTTACACCATAAATCGCGATAAGTAACATACACATTCTTGCTGTACCACTTAAATCTTTCGGTACAATATATTGATCTATAATGACTCCCATAAAATATGGACCTAATAATCCAAGTAATGTAGTAACAACTACTAGAAATATAACAAACATAAGAGCAGCTTTTTGATAGCCCATATAATTCCATATCCGCATTACAGTTCCTTGAGCATTTTTAGCTTTTCGCATCTTTGGCGTGTTTCTTCTACCTTTATTAGCAAATTGTCCTTGAAAATTACGCATGTTCTTCCCCACCTTCTTTATACAAATTACCACCTTGGGAAAGATAAATTTCCTGATAAACCTCACTTTGTTCTAACAATTGTTCATGTGTACCATTACCAACTAATTCACCATTATCTAATACAAGTATTTTATCCGCATCCATTATGGAAGAAATTTTGGACGCAATTAATAAAGTCGTTGTGCCTTTATATTTTGTTTTTAAAGCTGTTTGAATAGTAGCCTCTGATTTCGCATCAACTGCTGATGTAGAATCATCTAATATTAGAATCGGTGGTTTTCTCACAAGTGCTCTTGCGATTGATACACGTTGTTTTTGTCCACCTGATAGATTTGTTGCACCTTGTGTTAAATTATATTGATAAGATTCTTCCAGCTTATTGATAAACTCAGTCGCACAAGCTGATGCGGTTGCTACTTCCAGCTCATCGTGTGTTGCATCTTCTTTACCATAACGTAAATTCTCTTCTATACTACCTGAGAACAATAACGCCTTCTGAGGTACAAAGCCTATTGAAGCACGGAGTTTTTGCAAATCATATGTTTTAACATCTATTCCATCTATACATATTTCACCTTGATCCACATCATATAGACGTGGTAACAGTTTCGCTAAGGTTGATTTACCACTTCCAGTCGATCCAATAATCCCTACTTTTTCACCTTTTTGTATGCTAAACGAAATATCTTTTAAAACATATTCATTATTTTTCGTATAGCTATAACTAACATTTTTAAATTCTATATTCCCCTCGATTTTCTCAGGTTCAATCGCATTCGCTTCGCTTATAATATCAACTTCAGTATTTAACACTTGCTTTACACGATCCGCAGATGGAAAAGCTCGCGCAATTTGAATAAATACCATGCTAATCGACATAAGTGACATTAAAATGATATTCAAGTAATTAATAAATGCCAAAATCGCTCCTACTTGAAGTGTTCCACTGAATACTTTTTCTCCACCAATCCATAATGTTGCAACAATCCCGCCACTTACAACTAGCATAATGATTGGCATCATTAAAGAAATAAGTTGCACAGCTCGAATATTTATCTTCGTTAAATTTGTATTTACATTTCCAAATTGAGCGATTTCATATTTTTGTCTTACATACGCTTTTATAACACGCACACCAGATAAATTTTCTTGTAACTTTGTATTCACTTTATCTAATGCCTCTTGCACCTTTTTAAATGTACCACTTGCTTTACTTGCAATTAAAATAATTGCAAGTAATAAAATTGGAACAACTACAAGTAATATTGGAAATAACTCTCGCGCTGTTACAAAAACAATAATTATACTTCCGATAAATAACAGTGGGCCACGAACGAGAACACGTAATGTCATCGTCATTGCCGATTGAATAGAAGTGATATCATTCGTCACAATCGTTAATAATTTACCTGTTCCAAATGAATCACGATTATTACTAGAAAATGTTTCTATTTTCGCAAACACATCTTTTCTTATGTCTGTAGCGAAATTAACAGCTGCTTTTGTAGAATACATCATACACCCAAGCCCTCCAACTAAACCGAGTGCTGCTGCCCCTATCATAAGAAGCCCCATTTTTATTACATAATTTAAATCCCGATTTGCAATCCCAACATCAATGATATGTTGCATAATAGTCGGTTGAATTAAGTCCATCGCAACCTCAAGTACCATAAATAGCGGTCCAATAATAGCGAAGAACATGTATGGTTTTAAATACTGTAATAACTTACGAAATGATTTCATACATAATCTCCTTTTCCCATGAAATTACCACTGAATAATTCATATCCCTCCTTATTTAAGCGATATATTTTGTAATTTCTTCATTACTTCTATTATATTATGTAAATTAATATTTAACATTATTAAATGATAAGCATTAATGACTTTCTGGTCAATAAATGTGCTTTATATTATGTAAATACAAAAACCGCATTCTTACTGAAAAGAATACGGTTTTTCATCTATATTTCTTCAATTGTAAAATTTAAAAACTCAGTCTCAAATCCCTTATTTTTAGAAGGACTACACGTGTAAAAACCTATTTTAATAGGCTCATTCCCTATATCCTCCATTAAATGAGTGATTCTTATTTGTTCCCATTGATGGCTCTTTTTCACATATATTGTATAATCACCACGTTTTCGAATAATTCGAAAACGAATTTGTTGCTTAGCTTCTTCAGTTGGATAATCTTGCGTTGACCAGTCAGAATATCCATTATTCGTTACGACAGCACCTAAGTGAGATGGCCCTTCAGGGATATATTCTAAAGATGTTTTTAGCCAACAGTTCTCCGAAATCATAACAAAAAGACCTGCTTGATCGAATTTTGAATTTGGATTCATACGTAACTGAACTTCAGCTTGAAAGTCTGTCATCATCTCATTATAAAATACATGACCATTCATTACTTCAAAACCATAATGTGTTTTAAGCCAAAAATCAGTTTCTGCTTTCGAACGGACAATAAACGCATGATTGTCATTAATCTTATAGTATTCAGGTACATTCATTATAGTGAGTTGCTCAATACGTTCTGGTATATACGATATATAAAGCATTTATATAGACATTTAAAACTCCGCTAATACTGGGAATTTATAACCTTTAAAATCTAACTCTTTATCACTTCGAACCATTAAATACTTACTAGACTGTAATTCTGTAAACTGTACATCCTCAATCCCTAATTGATCTGGAGAAAAATAAAATTCGATTTCCGTAAACCTTTCATTGATTTCTCCACATATTTCATCTAAAACCGGAAGTACTGGCGCAAATACTCCAAATAATTTCAACTTTTCATTGTCTACTTCATAAACGATTAAAGCATCTAGTTTCTCTGAATAATACAATTTCTCATTCCATTCCGAGTCATACATATTCAAATAAAATGAAGGACGGAAGTTTAAAGTTGAAAAATTATTTGAAAGTCTTTGGCCACTATCAATAGTTTCATGTATTAACTGTCTATTCTCTACATTATAGTAATCTAATTTTTTAAGTAGTGAATCGTTATTATTGTTTTTATCGTATGGTATAGTCATCAAATATTCCTGCACAACTTTAAATCCAAACGCTGTATATAGTTCAGGTTTTTCCGTAAACAATAATGTACATTCACATTTCTTATCGATTTCTTCTATCATTTTACCCATTAATTGTTTCATTAGCCCTTGTCTACGGAAATTAGGATGTGTCATTACTGATTGAATACCCGCCGCATTTATTTTTTCTCCATTAATTAATAATGGGAGTGAAAATGCCGCAACATTTGCAATCACTTTATCTTCTTGTAAAAATGATAAAGCTTTATATGTATCATCCCAATACCCTTTATCCGAAAAATCATTCAATGTTTGAGTTGTAATTTCAAACACTTCTTCAAATAAAGGAAATAACTGCTCTCTTTTCGGTTCTTCTATTAGAAGACTTGCCATTTTTTCAACATTCCCCATGTTGTACCTCCAAATGTTAAATTCCATTAAATTAGATATACTTATATGACCTACTCTTAAAAATAGAGGTCTTACCAA
>NZ_QPEL01000191.1:0-6579 GCF_008368965.1 Bacillus sp. AY2-1
TAATATTGATTAAATGAAAAGAGAGTTTTGCTCTCTTTTTTTGCATTTCAGCAAAACCTAATTAAATGTGAAGTGAAAATTCATTTGGAATTTATATTAGTAACGAAAGATATTCAAGAAGTATCTACTTTCGTGTCTAAAAAATATCCATTTTCATGTCTTTCTACAACTGTAGAAAGACATGAAAATCTAAACTACAATCTCATGAACAATCGTTGATAAATAACCATTATCATAAATTTTTTAGGTACTTTCATGTCTCAATAACGGGACATGAAAGTCTAAACTTTTTGAACATAGGACAAGAAACTCTAAACTACTTAGCCAATAATAATACAATAAAAAGAAAGTAAACTTTTACCCAAAAGTTTACTTTCTTTCAATCACTGTGTTTATAACATTTCTTCATATTTCGAATAAATATCCAAAAAAGGATACATTCAAAACACTGTTATTTTGGTTATTATGAACAATTGCTACTTTTACATAAAAACCAGTCGAACAGCTTAAGAATTATATTCACGTGTCCGATTAACTAAAATGATTTATCAAATCAAAAAAGAGAGTGAGGCAGATGAAAATAAAATTCAGAGTTGGTAAGTTGAAAGTGTATTTCGAGATTAACAGAGCTACATTTAAATTAATAGACGAGTTAATAATGAGGTCGCGCCAACTAAACGCGAACTTCGTATGCTAAGGAATTTCTAAGTTAAAAACCTGGGTTTTACCGTACGTTAACAAATTTCCATAAACGACATTTAATGTTTGTTATGGGATTTTGTTTTTAGTAATGAGTTTAAGAACTGGTTTTTGGCCGTATTTCTTTCAGATATCATCCTTTATTTATTATATATAGTTTGGAAAAATTACCATTTACACACAATCAGTATTAGTGTATTATTCATCTAGTACACTAATACTGAGGAGGGAAGAAATGGAAATTGATTTTTCTCCTAATATCCCGATTTATATTCAGGTAATGGAATACATAAAAGAGGAAATTGTAACAGGTCGTTTAGCACCGGGTGATAAAATCCCAGCTGTACGTGAACTAGCCAGTGAATTACAAGTGAATCCCAATACGATTCAACGCACATTTCAAGAGCTAGAACGAGAAGGTATTGCTGTGACACGAAGAGGAACAGGGAGATTTGTAACGAGTGAAGGAGAAAAGATTACTGAACTACGCAAAGAAATGGCAACAGAGTTGCTTGATAATTTTATAAATGGAATGGACAATTTAGGATTTACGAAAGAAGAAATTCTTCCAATCCTCCATTCTTCATTAGAAAAGAAAAGGAAGGAAAACGAATGACAGAGTTATTAAAAGTTGAAAATCTGTGGAAAAGATATAACTTAAAAACAGTGCTTCAAGGTTTAAGTGTAACAATTTCTGAAGGGAAAATTATTGGTCTTGTTGGTGATAATGGTAGCGGAAAAACGACATTATTAAAAATGATTGCTGGTTTGCGTTATCCTTCTAAAGGAACTGTCACAATTGAAGGTCAGAAGGTAGGAATAGAAACAAAGAAAACTGTTTCATTTATGCCTGATAGTCCTGTTTTTGACGAGTGGATGACGATAAAAGATGCTGTAGTTTTCTATCGGGATTTTTATAGTGATTTTGATTTTCATCAAGCAATGGACTTAATAGCTGAGTTTAAAATGCCATTAGAAGAGCATATAGTTGCTTTATCAAAAGGTGAAGTGGAAAAATTACAACTTATCTTAACTTTCTCCAGGAAGGCAAAGTTATATATATTAGATGAGCCATTGGGTGGAATTGATCTTGTTTCTAGAAAACATGTACTAGATTTAATTCTTAAATTTTACCGAGAAGATTGTACCATTCTCATTTCAACTCATTTAATAGAAGAAATCGAAAATATATTTGATGAAGTAATCTTTTTAAAAGACGGAACTATTATATTACATGAAAACGTAGAGGAAATTCGTTTTCATCACGGGAAAGCAGTACATGAGTTATTTAGGGAGGTATTTGAGCAATGAACCCACTTTTTCTCTATTTATATAAGTGCAATAGAAAAAAAATAGCAGTCTTTTATTCTGGTTTTATTATCATTTCTTTACTCCTTTTATTTAGTACGATAGGACTCTCAAGGGTACTACCTCCGTTTATAAAGGATTTAGTATTACTCATATACCTAATAATAATTGGTATAGCTGCATTTTTACTTCTTCTAATAGCGCTGCCTTCTTTCAATAAAATATTAAAAAATTCTATGATTCGTTATACAGCCTTCCCAACCCGAAAATATATATATACGAATTTATTATTTTTTACATTAATGTTTATTATTTTATTAGGTATAGGCTTAATTTTTTCATATTATTTTTCACAAAGTCTTTATGATGGAAAAGTAATTGATTATAATCCGAGTCTTTATGGTGGGGAAGTAACCGGAGAATTTCGACAAGAATATCACAAGTTGTATAGTTACGGAATCTTCCACCACATATTTGCTTTTCTTTTATGGGGAATCGATTTCATGAGTATCCTTATTTCTTGTTATTTTATCATAGCCATTATAAGGCTGTTTCCAGTGAAGTCATGGATGAGTAAAATAATTTTATTCATCATTTTCGTTGCTATCTTTTCAACAATACAAACAATAGTAATGAATGTGTTAAGTAAATTAGAGAAATATGCAGTTACTATTAAAAGTTCTGGGTTCATGGATAAGAATGATTTTTTTGATACATCATTTTACCCTATTGAAGATTTCACTATTTTGGGTCTATGTTTTACTTGCTTGTTAATAATTGTACTCGTAGCGATTACAGGTCGCATTATCAATAAGAAATTAGAGATATAAAAAATCACTTTATAAGTAAAAGATATTTTGGGAGGAAAGCATGAGAACATCTAATCCAATGTTAAAAAAAGACAAATTCCATGAAGAGAAGACAAGTGCTTCTACGATGACAATAGGTGGAACGATAGGAAAAACATTCATTTTGCTTATCTTACTTCTTGGAGCGTCTGTCTATTCCTACGTACAGATGACACAAGGGACAATGAAAATACCCGTGTTAATTGGAATTATAATAGTTACTCTAATTGTCGCTTTTGTGGTTATATTCATTCCGTGCATATCCCCAATTTGCGCACCGATTTACGTAATATTACAAGGGGTTTTATTAGGAAGTATTTCAGCATATTATACAATGCGCTTTGGTGATTCTATCGCTTTAACTGCCGTATTACTAACAATTTCGATTTTATTTTCCATGTTAGTGTTATACGCAACTCGAATAGTAAAAGTAACTAAAAAGTTTCGTGCGGTTGTAACGGTTGCAACACTTGGAATTTTTATTATGTATTTTATTGTTTTCTTATTGAGCATCTTAGGGGTGACTGTTCCATATATTCATCAAGGTGGGACAATTAGTATTATCATAAGTGCAATTGTAATTGTTGTTGCTGCATTCGATTTATTACTAGATTTTGATTCAATTGAACATGGTACTCATAGTGGAGCACCAAAGTATATGGAATGGTACAGCGCAGTAGGACTTATGATGACATTAGTATGGTTATACCTAGAGATCCTTCGTCTGGTTTCTTACATTATGAAAAACAAAGACTAGAAAACATCCTGCATGGTTCAAACATGCAGGATGTTTTTGTATTTCGTAGTATCAATTAGGTCACGTTAGTCAGTGGAGAATGTATGAAGATGCTTTACAACAACTTCAACTCATACCTATAACCTTTCAGCCGCTCTTTTCTATAATCTTCTTTCGACCATTACACACAAATTAATAGTAAAAAACTTTTTCCCCCTTAGCTTACAGGAAAGCAGCTTTTTCTACGTAAAAAATTGCTTAGCGTACGAAATTCGCGTTTTGTTGGTGCTACCCCATCGCTATCAAGCTAAAGAAGTAGGTCACCCCCAAAAAGAGAAAATATGTTAAATTCTCATAGATAATTATCTTATATTAATTACATAATTAAGTGTGATATTATAATATAAAGATACTATATTTAAAGGGGGATTCAAATTGGTTAAAAACTTACCTTTACTAATAGTGATTTTAATACTAGGTATAAGTTCTTCTACATTAAGCACGAACGGATACTTTTCTCCAGTTATAGAAGGGTCTTTAATGATTATAAGTATTATTTTAAACATTACTGCAGTGATAGGTTTATCACTGCACGTCCTTGTATATCAACCTATGAAAAGATTTGATAAAAATTTAAAAGAGACCTTCAAATAAAATAATTATATTTAAGGTAACACTACATCGCCATCGAGCTAAAAAATGTATCCATAAAAAGAAAAAATACGATATTCTTTCTGTAGAATCATAGGAAAGGATGGCGTTTTTTATGTCTGTTTCTGTGTCTGATGAATTACAACTATTTGCTCAAGAGATTCAACGTTTTTTATCTCCAAATACCTTACGGAATCTTGCTAGAGATGTTGGTTTCGTACAACGAACCAGTAAGTACCAAGCAAAAGATTTAGTCGCTTTATGTGTATGGATGAACCAAAATATCGCTACGACGTCTTTAACTCAGTTATCTAGCTGTTTAGAAGCCTCGACAGAAGTACTCATCAGTCCCGAGGGACTGAACCAACGATTTAATAAAGCAGCCGTTCAATTTTTACAACACATACTAGCTGAACTACTAAGCCGAAAATTGACCTCATCTATACAGATTTCGTCTCCATATACTTCTGTTTTCAAGCGTATCCGTATTTTAGATTCAACTGCATTTCAACTCCTAGATCCCTTTTCATTCGTTTATCCGGGCGCAGGAGGATGCAGCCATACAGCAGGAGTAAAGATTCAGCTTGAGTATGATTTATTAAGTGGACAATTCCTTCATATTCATACAGATCCAGGTAAACAACATGATCGAACCTACGGTTCCCTGTGTGTCCCAACTGTAACAACGAATGATTTATGTATCCGAGATTTAGGCTATTTTCATTTGAAAGATCTTCAACATATACAAGATAAAAAGGCTTACTATATCTCACGTATCAAATCGAATACACGTATTTATCAAAAAAATCCTAAACCTAATTATTTTCAAGATGGCAGAATTAAGAAAGGTACAGAGTATATCCAGATAGATATGGAGGTTTTAATGAACTCACTTCAGCTAGGACAAACATGCGAAATATCCAACGCTTATGTAGGAATGACTGATAAAGTCCCAACTCGTGTGATTGTTCATCGACTAACAAAAGAACAATAACAAAAAAGGTTACACGATCAAACTGTAAGAGAAAAAAGAAAGGAATGAAGTATTCTGCTCGTAGTAAACGACTTAGCGGTATCAATGTATATATGACAAATACGCCTACAGATATTGTACCTATGGGACAAGTGCATGATTGGTATTCTTTACGTTGGCAAATCGAGATTTTATTTAAAACGTGGAAATCATTTTGTTTACCTTGTTTAATGTATATATGACAAATACGCCTACAGATATTGTACCTATGGGACAAGTGCATGATTGGTATTCTTTACGTTGGCAAATCGAGATTTTATTTAAAACGTGGAAATCATTGTGGATATTGTTTACCTTGTGTTATACGGAGAGCATCAATATTAAAGGCAGAAATTGAGGATGGGAGCAGATATAGAGATAGAGACTTTACCAGTGGTCCTACGGCAAAAACTAATCTTAATTCTTACAATATAGGCATTAAAAAACACAATAAAAAGTATGTATTCTTGAAAATACAAAATTCAGGACCTATTGAAACAAATATAGAACAATTTATAGGTGTTTATAATAGAGGTATGGAAGAACTTAGCTCTTTATTGGAGGAGTATAATGAAGAAGTTTTATCATGATACACATTTGCATTTAGATTTATATAAAAATACTTATGAAATTATAGAGTATATAAATAACTTTAAATCATACACGATTGCAGTTACTAACCTACCTATTTTATATGAAAGAGCGATGAAAACATTTCCCAAAAGTAAGTATATACGCTTTGCAGTAGGGTTTCATCCAGAGCTAATTCAACAATTTTCAGAGCAAATTCCGCTTTTTTATGAAACAATAAAAAAAAGTAGATACATAGGGGAGATAGGATTAGATTTCAGTAAGAACAATCTAAATTCAAAAGAATTACAAATTCAAGTGTTTACAGAGACGGTTAAGATTTGTAATAAAATAGGTGGGAAGATATTAACGATTCACTCTAGAAACGCTGCCGAGACGATTATAGATATAATAGGAGTGAATTTTAACGGGAAAATTATTTTGCATTGGTTTACTGGTGGTTTGAAACAATTACAAAGAGCTATTCAATACGGTTACTATTTTTCAATTAATCAAGAGATGGTGAGAAGTAAAAATGGTAGAGAAATAATTAGCCGGTTACCAGAGGAGCGAATATTAATTGAAAGTGACGGACCTTTTACTAGGGGAATAAATAAAGATTATAAAGTACAATTTATAGATGAAATTGTACAAGAGCTATCCCATATTAAAAATTATGATGTAGAGAAAGTATATGAATTACTAAAAAACAATTTTAAGGAGTTATTAAACTAGACACGAAGGAAATTTTATAG
>NZ_QPEL01000192.1:0-9639 GCF_008368965.1 Bacillus sp. AY2-1
TCTACTCCCTTTTATTATTTATATTTAAATAGAAGAAGAATAATACACCATCTTCTGTATTGAAAACACCATATTCCACACCATTCAATTCTAAAATATTTTTAGATATAGCAAGTCCTAAGCCTGTTCCTCCTTTTGAACGTTGTCGAGCAGCATCTGTTCGGTAAAATCGATCCCATATCTTCTCTAGTTGTTCTTTTGGAATATGAGCACCTTTGTTTTCTACACATATCTTTACACGATAATTCTCTTGTGTTGTAGAAATCACAATTTTTTCTTTTTCTGGTGTATAACGAATTGCATTTGTAATAAAATTCGTTAGAACCTGTTCAATTCGATGTCGATTAGCAATGACCTCAACTTTAGAAAGATTTTGATTAACTTGTAATTCCTTATTCGTTATTTCTAAAGATAAATGTTCACAAATCTGTTCGATTAATTGATCGATATAGAAAATATCCATATCCATTTTATACGTTCCAGATTCAAATTTAGCCAAGTGAAGCATATCGACAATCAACATATCCATCTTATCCACTTCTTTTGCCATTGCTTCAAAATAGTAATCCTTTTTATGGCTTGCGACACCATCTTTTAAAATCGATATGCAGCTCTTCATGATACTCAAAGGCGTTTTCAGTTCATGTGATACACCAGCGATAAATTCTTTTCTTGTATTTTCTAATTGTTTTTCTTTTTCTATGTCTTGCTGAAGTTGATTAATATGTGAATGTAGTGTATTAGATAATGTATTAATATTAGACGATAAGGCACCAATTTCATCCTTCGATGTAATTGGAATCTTTTCCGAAAAGTCTAAGTTTGCCATCTTTTTTGTTGTATTGTTTATACGTAATAAAGGTTTTGCAATTCCTTTTGAATAATAAAATGAAGAGAACAAGACAAGTATCAATACAAATAAAATAATATACATGTAATAATCTTGTATCATTTGAACAGCTTCATCAACAGGCTGTAAAGATGTCATAACAAAAATATATGTCGTTGTTCCATCGTTTTCTTTTATCGGCTCAATTAATAGTTTATATTTTATATCATTTTGCATATAGTCAAGAATTTTTGTAGAATTACTCCTCATATCGTTCTTTTCATTAAATAATAAATTTACTTGGAAAGCTTTGATTCTTTCCATAAAAAGACGATTTGTATAATTAATATTAGATGATAGATTTTCTTCCGGAATTTGCACTTTTTGAAGGGTTCCAGAAATAAATGTTTTTGAAGATGCCAAGTTTCTATCTTGATCATCGATTTCATTTAGTTTTTTATCAATTTGTTTATTTTCCCACGTTTCATCTCCAGTATTCAAAGATAATCTATGCGGAATCAAAGTATACTCTTTTTTTAATCCAGAAATAAAAACACGTTTTCCTAAAGTTAGGTCGAATTTTCCATCGGTAGTATCCTCTATATCTATAAGAGTATCTAAAGGAATTCTAATCTTCTGATGTCTAAATTCCTTATCCTCAGAGTAATCCACTTTTACCTCAATATAAAAATCATTCACGTTCTTTAAATTTCCATTACTACCCAATAGTGCAATATACGCGCTATTCTCTTTGTAAAAATCTTGAGTAAGTTTTTGAATAAATTGTAGATTTCCTTGTTTATTTAAGTACTCTTTCTTAAATGATTGCATACTTGTTTTTATTTCATTTATCTTCTGATTTGCATAATACTGTTTAAAGAATATGGTTTGTCCAATAAAAATAGTTGCTAAAATCAACATGCATAAAGCTGTTGTTAATACAAATAATTTTAAAACAATTCCTTTTTTCATATGTCTCCCTCAAATTTATATCCAGCTCTTACCACTGTTACAATATGATTTGCTTTTTTTTCCAATTTATGACGTAAATTTCGAATATGACTATTGATCGTGCGATCATCCCCATCAAATTCATAACCCCATATTTTAGTGATCAGTTGTTCTCTCGTAATAACAATCCCCTGATTTTGCATTAAATATGTTAATATTTCAAACTCCGTGTGTGTCAAACGTATAGCTTCCTTATCTAAAGTTATGGTACGTGAAGGAAAATGTATATAGATACCACTACTCATTAATGTATCTTCATTAGTTACGCTAATGACTGAAGAGTATCGACTTTCAATTAATCGCTTTGCTCTTGCTAATAAAATAGGTGGGCTATACGGCTTTGTAACATAATCATCTGCTCCTAGTTCAAATCCAAGTAATGTATCATCTTCATCCACACGAGCTGTTAGCATAATAATTGGTACATTAGATGTTTTACGAATTCGTCGACAAACTGACCAACCATCTAATTCTGGCAACATAATATCTAGAATGATTAAATGTACGTCATGTTCTTCAAATATAGATAATGCTTCTTTTCCATCTGTTGCCTCTAGTACCTCATATCCCTCATTTAGTAAATAATCTTTCACGATTTCACGTAAAATATCTTCATCTTCCACAATCAAAATTTTTCTTTGCATGTTATATATCCCTTATAATTTAGATGATTTTTATAGAATAAATAATTCTAATATATTTTAGTTCATAAAGAAATTTTTACTATTTCTATTACTAATAAATTTAGCATAGGCATATACAGAGAATACCATACTGATGTAAAGATAAGATGCAGAGAAGTTTATAAAATCTATTTTAATAGGCGGGACATTCCAGGGTACAAAATTTTTATTAACTTGTAACAAAAAAGCTCATTTTTTCGTTTTGGGGGCGTTTATTTTTCTTAAGTTGATGGGCATGGACATCCCCCCTTTTTTAACCAATCTAGGGGACAAGCTGATACTACAGTATAAAAATATAAATGAGGAGGGAAATATGAGTTATTGGAAACATGATTGTGGTCACCATAAAAAAGAAAGACATGATTGTGATGATTATAATAAAGATAAATATAGATATAAAGAAAAAGACTATGACTACTACTACAAAAAATACTACGTAAAAAAAATGCTATTGTCGTTTTGAAACTTATTACCCTCATCACAAAAAAGATTGTAAAAATAAATTGGTGCTTTAGTACCTTTATTTCTCATATCTGTTTTTGCTGTAAGTTGAGCGGCTTCGGCACGTGTTATGTATCTATCTGGTTGCCAACCGTTATCGGTTCCAACTGAAATTTTTAAATCAATTAAAACATTGGCAAATCTTTCACCCCAATGTCCTTTTAAATCTGTAAATTTCCTTTGTCCAATATCATTTGATGTATTTTTAGTTTATATGCATTTACAAGCATTGTCGCCATTGCAGCGCGTGTAACTTTTCCAGTTGGGGTGAATAGTCCATTTCCCTCACCTTTAATGATTCCAGCTTTTTCAGCAGCAGCAATATATGGTGTTCCTCAGTGGTTTTGTGAATCTGTAAAGGATGGTTTTGCATCGAAGTCAATTTATATACCTAAAACTTTTGTCATAATTGTTGCGGCGGAAGCTCTGTCTAATGAATCATTTGAGCCAAAAGTTCCATCTGGGTAGCCACTTAATACTTGTTTGTTAACTAAATAATTAACAGATTGTTTAGCTCATGAAGGTACATCATTAAATTTTTGAGTCTCTGCAAAAATACTAGAAGAATAGGATAATAGAGCTCCTGTAAGAATCCCTGTTGCAATCAGTTTATTTTTCATAAAACATACACACCTCTAACATTCTATTATATTTATTAAATCTATTTATTTATTTCATAAATCTGTATATTTATGAAATAAACCTTTCGAAAATATGCATTCGATTCAACGTAACCATTATAGTTACTTATATATAAGTGTCAATTTATATTTTGTGTTTAATACCTTACAAAATTGTAAGGTATTTTATATTGACGGTCAGACCTACGTGTAACTATAATGATTACACGAGTGTTAGCTACCGGTAGTTCATGATCTCGTAATACATTTAAGAGGTGTTTATTTTATATGAAGCGTAAACTTATTGCAGCAGGAATTCTGACAGGAACATTATTATCTTACTCATCTAATACTTTTGCAGATGTGTCTATTACTAATTCAAATAATTCTATTTCTAAAATAAGTGAAGTACAAAACCAAAATTTCATAGTTGGAACAGTAATAGATGCATATAATGGTGATATTTCCGTTGAATACAGTACAAGTGGCGGAAAAAGTGAAATGGTTAATGTAAAAGTAAATAAAGGACAAACCTTTGCTATAGGTGATAAAGTTCAGGTATCCAATAAATCTGAATGGAAAATCCAGAATCCAGGACACGAAATTTATGAATACTATCAAGCACCAGATAACTCAATTTCAAAAGTTAGTGAAAAACAAACACAAAACTTCATAATTGGAACAGTAATAGATGCATATAATGGTAATATTTCTGTTGAATACAATACAAGTGACGGAAAAAGTAAAATGGTTGCTGTAAAAGCGAATAAAGGACAAACCTTTGCTATAGGTGATAAAGTTCAGGTATCCAATAAATCTGAATGGAAAATCCAGAATCCAGGACACAAAATTTATGAATATTATCAGGCTCCAGATAATTCAATTTCTAAAGTAAGTGAAAAACAAAATCAAAATTTCATAGTTGGAACAGTAATAGATGCATATGATGGTGATATTTCTGTTGAATACAACACAAGTGACGGAAAAAGTAAAATGGTTGCTGTAAAAGCGAATAAAGGACAAACCTTTGCTATAGGTGATAAAGTTCAGGTATCCAATAAATCTGAATGGAAAATCCAGAATCCAGGACACGAAATTTATGAATACTATCAGGCCCCAGATAACTCAATTTCAAAAGTTAGTACAACAGATTAATAAGGGTTGTTTGTAAGCAAGCTTTTAAGAATTAATTAGTAAAACAATATTTATTTTATAAGAGCCGTATAGTTTTGTTTTCAAAAACTATACGGCTCTTTGTAGTAAATTCTTAACCATATATTTCATATTATATTATCCTGATAAAAAGTTACCATGTATCGGAACACTACTTTTCAAAAATATAGCAATCGGTCTTTTTGTAACTATATGCTCTTTATATATATCTTCGTGTATCATTTTCATATGTTTCTCTCCCCTTTTAAATCGTACTGTATTTCAGGTGTGGATATCATTGTGGAATATGTTTATTACTGATAGAAAACAACAAAATAAAAAATAATAAAGCAAAAAGAGCGTGTTTTCACACACTAAACACGCTCTTGAAAATATTTAAAACCTATATCCATTTCTTATTCCATTCTATTTTCCACTCAACTAATACATGGGGTAGCACCACATCGCCATCAAGCTAAGGGTGCCAGGAGAGTATGAACTGAACCCCAACTATAGCATACTAATTTGGATGATATTAAAAGTTCAAAAGAGAAATACTTTTAAACATAAAAATAATAGCTCTCATAATTATAGGAGAGCTATTATCTTCAATTTTATAAAATTAATATACTTCATTATTATTGGTTAAATAGTTTAGGGTTTCTTGTCCCAATTTTAAAAAGTTTAGACTCTCATGCCCTGTTATTGAGACAAGAAAGTATCTACAAAATTTATGATAATGGCTATTTAGACAAGAAAGGCTAAACCTTCATTTTTGGAACTTGATTGGGACAAGAAAATCCAAACAAAAATTTTATAGATTTACAGAGCTTAATACATGTAATCTTGTGTGAGCGTATAGGTTTAAATACTACGTTACTTTTATTTATAAAGAAAGACACCCTAAGATGCCTTTCTACTCTGTAACAAATTTAAATACATGGTACATAAAAAATAGACAAGATAGATATGCTAGTCTGCCAGCAATCGATTATCTTATAATTGACAAGCGATGCTAAGAGTAAAGGTATAAACAGTACCATAGCAAGTTTGATTGCTATGTCATTAATTGCTAGATTAAATGGTTCAAAATAAATTATAGTATTCACTTACCTTCCTTAAATTATTTCATTTATATAATTTAATTATATAAATGAACTCTCTAAAAAAACATAAGGTTCCTTCCTCACACTGAACCATTTCAATTTTAATCTTATAAACCATTGAAAAAAACAAGAGAACATAAATAAAATTATGTCCTCCTACTTTTTTATTCATATCTTAAACATTCAATTGGATCTAATTTAGCTACTCTATTAGCCGGAAGTAGACCAAACAGATTTCCAATCAACATTGAAACTCCTACTGCAGTTACTCCTAAACTTACTGAAATAACAAGTGGCCATTCTGCGATCATTGCGATAAGCCAGGCAAAGAAAGCGCCAAACATAAATCCAATAAAGCCACCTAATCCTGTTAAAATGTAAGACTCGATTAAAAATTGCATTAATATTTTCCGCGCGTTGCACCAAGTGCTTTACGAATACTAATTTCACGCGTACGTTCCGTTACAGATACAAGCATAATATTCATAACACCAATACCGCCTACTAATAAAGAAATTCCTGCAATTCCGCCAAATACCATTTTTAACATATTCGTGGACTCGTTAATCATTTCAATCATTCAGAATGAATATCTTATTTTTGTGTTACTCTAGTAAAAATATAACCAAATGAGTCCAATGTATTACTCAATATTAATTTCTTCTAAGATTATAGATGGATTAACAACAAAGATAATGAAGTTTAAGTTTGTAGTATGTATTAGTATTCTATTCTTCGAGGTAGATGGAGTTCCAATATAAACAACATGATCGAGCTTATTATGAGGAACGTCATTCGTAGATATAGTAATAATATCTTTTAAAGGGATGGTAATCTCTGCTGATTGCCATGCAATCATTATACTATCTTGGGATTTTGTTATGCTAATTCTTGACATTTTAAATCAATCCTTTATTAGTTTTAGATAAATAATTAACCTATTTTCTAAATTTTTTAAATAAATACATATATTATAATAGATTATCTTATATCGCCACCTTATGTATGCAAAATTACATATCAAACCTTATTGAAAACCATTCTCACTGTAACTATAATGGTTTCAAGGAGTGGTATTTTCACTTCCTTTTCAAATCTTAAAATATATTAAAGGAGGAACTAGCATTATGAAAAAAGCTATTTTAGCAGGGGCACTAGGAATTGCAATACTATCAGGTATGAATTTACCAGGAGCAGAGGCACAAAAAGCGAGTGCGGCAACTACGAATTTAGAAATTCAAGAAGTTACAAAATATTACTCTATGAATTCCTATGAAGTTTCTCAAAAAGAATCATTTAATCTTAGTAAAGGGGAAGAACTTACAGTCTTTGTACAAAATTCCGGGTTCCCAATTTCTTATACAGTCTTTGATGCAGATAATCAATTAATTGGCACATACAATGCTAATTCACCATATGGTCGCGTATTCAAAGCACAAAAAGACGGTAATATTTCTGTTCAATTTCAAGCAGGAGTAAATTCTTCTTACATGAAGAAAATGAATTTCACAGCTAAATTTGCAGTTTCTAAACTTAACCAACAATAAAAAATGTAACGATCCTCTTTAAAAGCAAATTAAAAAGGTATATCCCTTCAATGGGATATACCTTTAACTTTAGTGAATTTTATATTGACCAGATAACTGCTCTTGCGCCATACGAACTAAACGTTTCGTAATCTCTCCACCTACTGAACCATTTGCTCGTGATGTTGAATCTGGTCCAAGTGTAACGCCAAACTCCTGAGCAATTTCATACTTCATTTGCTCAATTGCACTTGTTGCAGCAACTATTAAGATTTCGTTTGAATTATTATTTTCACGAATTTGCATTTTTTAAACACCTCCGTTGAATTTGGTAATATCATGCTCTATTTCCAACAAAATATACAAAAAATTATTCGTTTAACTATTATATATACCTAAGCTTTCATCCCTTATGTGGGAATAAATAAAGGTATAGGTCATACCCTATACCTTTACCTTCTTCTATCCTACTTACTTTTAAATTCCCTTATTAACTCCTGTAACTCTTGGGAAAGCCACTTTAAAGAATTTGCTAACTCTGCAATATCTTGTACATACAGTTCTTGCTCTTTCATACTTGTCTCCACATTACTACTGCTATTCACATATGTATTTGCAATGTGTGATAATTCATTTATAAACTGAACAATAGTTTGATTATCTTTTAGCATGTCACTTGAATGATTCGAAGTCGCTTTAATTTGATTTGTAACAGATTGTGCAGATTCTGAAATCTTTTCAAAGAAAGCACCACTACTTTGAACAAGGGTTATTCCTAATTCTACTTCCTTTGAACTCTTCTGTATGGATCTTACAGCTCTCTCTGCTTCAGCCTGGGTTTCACCAATTAATTTAGCTATATCCCTTGCAGATGCCTCGGTTCTTTCCTCTAATATACGTACCTCGTCCGCAACACCTGAAAATTCTTCCCCCATCTCTCCAGCATATGAGGATTCAGTAGAAGCATTTAAAGCTAATGAATTTGTTTGATTTGAAATGGTTGTAATTACAGTAAGAATTTCATGAATTTCCTTAGATCGTGCTTCGAATGCATAAATACTAGAAGGTACACCCTGAACTGTATCTTGGATTCTTTTCATTTGATTCACGATTTGCTTAATCAAATTTTTTCCCTCTACAGAATGCTGCTCCATGTCTTCCACAGCATTGCCAACTTGTTTTGCAGCTCCTTTAATTTCTTTCATCTTACTTTCCATTTCTTGAACAATCTCTAAACATTTTTGCACTACATATTCATGAGAATGTGCTCCTAAATTTAATCCTGTAATAGCACTTGCAATTTCTTTAAAGGCTATGCTATTCTCTTTTGTACTTACCGACAATTCCTGTGAAGATGTCGAAACCTGTTCAGCAGTCTGCCTTACTTTATCTATAATCCTATTAAACTTTTTAATAGTGTTATTAAAATAGATATTAGTTATCCCTATATCATCAGATCTTTCATTCAATTTAATATTTAAATCCCCTTCACCAACTTTACGTAACCCTTCTTGTAAATCCTTTAAAGGCGATAGAGAGTTTCGTGAGATAAATATTTGAATTGTAATTGCGATAGTTAATGAAATTATAATAAATAGTAAACCTTGTATCATAAAGTTTTTCTTTGTAAGAGGAATAATAGAAGCTTCCAAATCCGCTGCAACAATTGCAATTATATTTTTATTTTCATCTGTAACTGGCTCTAAAATTGTTACCCAGAACCCTAATTCATCTTCATACACTTCTGTCATTTGTGCCTGTTTTGTTTGTATTACTTTATCATATGTTTTCATCCAATAAGTAGGCTGCTCATAATATTCACCTGGCTTTACAGAAACAGTATTTGCTAATTCTGTATCCAAAGCTATTATTTGTAATTCAGCTTTATCATTTAGCTTGGCTCCTGTAACATATGTTTGCCCAACACTTTTCATATCTTTTATAGATTTATCTAATTGCTCTGTCAATTTTTCTTTCTTCACTCTTTGAGCTGTGAGGTCTTTTGCTAAATCCCTTACTATTTCTAGATCTAATTGATTTAATACCGCATCACCTGTTTCAAAAGACTGCCTCTCAAATATAGACATCATACTATTTTGAAACATATTAAAACTTAACGCTCCCATACTTCCAACAAGGGTCAAAATTACTAATACCGTTAGTAATACATTTTTTTGAAGCAACGATAGCTTATGCCAATATTTTTTCATT
>NZ_QPEL01000193.1:0-8679 GCF_008368965.1 Bacillus sp. AY2-1
TTCATCCACCACTGATTATTAACCCCCACCAATCGGACTTTTACGGGCAGCCCGCCCCCCACCTAACTTCTTTGCTTACGCTGAATTTTGAGGTGGGGGTCTTACTGCCCGTTAATGCGGGATAAAAAATATAAAAAAATATCCAGAAAAACTGTCACAAAATCCTTTTTTCTGGTTTCTCTATAATACAGGTATCAAATTGAAAGTGAGGTTTAAACGGACATGTTAACCATAGAAAATGAAGAAAGTCATGCTTCTGATATGACCTTTGAAGATTTATTTAAGCAGTACTATGCTTACGCTGTGAAACAAATCATCTGGATTGTTAAAGATCAATCTATCGCTGAAGAGTTAGCACAAGAAGTATTTTTACAATTATATCGTAGCGATTGGAAAGGAATTGAAAACATACCTGGATGGTTGATTAAATCTTCTACTTATGTAGCTTATAACCATTTTCGATCTGAAAAAAGGCAGCAAGCGAAGATTGATAAAGAAATACAATACCATGAAGTACAAAATGTTTCATCATTAGACGATGATTGGATAAGAAAAGAAGAAATTACAAAGGTCCAAACGATACTAAATAAAATGAATGATCGAGAACGAACCCTTTTACTAATGAAATTCTCTGGTTTTCAATATAAAGAAATTGCAGAAGTACTTCAAATTGAAATATCTTCTATTGGAACATTATTGGTCCGAGCAAAAATGAAATTCCGCAAGATTTATAAACAAATGGAGGAGGCATAACAAATGAAATGTTATGATATCGGGTTTATTCAAACATATATTGATGGAGAACTTTCTCATGATATAAGAAAGGAATTCACAAAGCACCTAGATACATGTGAAGCATGCCAAGATTTATTAGTAGAAATTAGTAAATTAAATCAATGGGAAAACGTAATGCTAGATGAAGAATCTGCAAATTCACCACAAGAAATCAAAATTGATATAGAACAAGCATGGAAAACATTTGAAAGCCGTTCCAAGTTAGACAATGTTTCTAATATAAATCACAAAAAGCACCAAAAGAAGGGAATGTTTACAAACATGAGTAAAAAATCAAAACGTTTCATTTATACAGCAGTAGCTGCAGCTGCACTTTTTACAACAGCAATGATTCCACAAGTACAAGTGGCGGCTACAAATGTTGCTTCATATTTTTCTGATGCAATTACAAATGATAAAGTTGTAAATGAAGGAATAGGAGATGAAAATGGTGTCATACAAGATATGATGAAGAATGGTAAATATATTCCTATTGATGAAAAAATTACAGATCAAGGTATTACTGTACATCTCAAAGAAGTATTTATCGCAGATGCACGTATATCAGTTCATTATAGAATGGAAAAAGCTGATGGTAATTTAGTACCATTTGAATTTGATACATCAGGATTAAATCTTGAAAATGATGGTAAAATTAATGGGCAACAAGAGGAAAACCCTGAGATTAAAAATGACGGGAGACTATCATTTATCCATGATTCAGATGATCGTCTTCCTTTTGAACTTATGGCAGCAGGTAAAAAACTAAATGATGTAGGCATTCGTGATAATGATAAACCTGAAGGTGTTGCTACATTTGTTATAGATTCTAAAGGAAAAGACGCTTTTAAACAGCCCCTTACTTTAGATGTAAATATAACTAGAATTGGAAAAGTAATTGGATCTTGGAAAGGTCAAATTCCAATTGATACTTCACATTTGAAAAACAATACGAATTAACATGAAAAAAAGAATAGAACAATATGTATCTAATTCTCAGTTTATATGTTTTCTTGTTTTCGTTACATTTATTTCTTATATAGTTTTTGCTCTATCTTTTATTTATGATTTAAGTTTATAACCTTAAATCAATCATTTAAAACCATTACAAAAAAAAGCCCTCTAAAAAAGTAGGCAAATAAATAACCGGTTTCTTAACGTATAAGGAATCGGTTATTTTGTATTTAAAATGCGTCTAGACGTACAATTTTTTTGATATGGTGACCTCTAATAAACCATATCAAAAAAAGAATAGACAGCCTAAGGTGCCTTTCTCCGACTTGAACCATGTTTAATTGTTTTGTTTATTGAGAAATACAATGGTTTATTTATGCTGGTCTTCTATATTAGGTCCGTTTGCAGTCCATACAGCAATTAACAAAAGAACAATAGCGATGAAAAAGTTGATGAGCATTTTTACTAAACTACGCATAGGTAGAAAAGCATATATACTTCTCTACCTATCTTAATGTTACTTGATAAGTACTTGTTTTAATTATATATACAAGGAAATTAAACCAGCTATAACAATCAATGGAAGAATTACTGCAAGTTTATTTTGTAGAGGGACACGTTTGTCTGGGACTCCTGGATGGATAACAAAAGCCAGTAAAACAATTGCTCCAATAATACCTAAAAGTATATTAATGATAATCATCCTCCTAAGGAATATTATTAAAATTATATCAAATTTAAACACAAACAAAAGGAATTAATGTTAACAATTACCAAACAACCTATTTATACATAAAAAAACCCCCAAAGTATCTACTTTAAGGGGATCCATCCTATCACCTTCTCTCTTCATACAACCGATTTGCTTTATACGAGCAAACGAAAAACATACATGTCGCAACGGGGATAAATGTCAAAAAAAGTCCTCTCATTAATGCAAATGGCGTTTCAAATAAGAATGACCATAGAAATGATACACCTTGCTTATCCCATAATCCTGGCGTCAAGTATAGTTCTTTCGGATTTACAAAGGCTCCTAAATTCATTGTATTACTATACATAAATAAAAATAATATCGGCAAATAACAGATCGCTAATTCTAAAAATGTTTTAGATAGACGCTTATACTTACCTGCTCGTGACATTGGATCTGAAAAAATGTCATCTTCACTTTCTTCATCTACCTTTTTAAAATATTGCGTACCTGACCACCTATTACCAGCTATATGCTCCCAGCCACTATCTTCAAATAATGTGCAGTAATTAATAAAATCACTTTTTCTACTAAATACTCTATGGTCTATTTTAATCGTCGCATCTTCCGGTTCTGTATATCTAAATGTATAACCAAATGTATTGCTTTCTAGTTGATGGCCTTTCCAAGCCATCTCCTCTAACCATTTTTCCTCTTTCTCAAAGTCTAAAAAGAATTTCAATCTCCACATCATCGTTTCCCCCTAACTATACGTGTAATAAACTTTTTGTAACCGCAATAATGTGCTGCATTCTCATAAAATCTAAATGCAATACTTCTTTCCCGCGTTCCGTAATGACATACACTTTTCTTCGTTTATCTTCACTTTTTACCGATTCTATTAACCCTTGTTTTAATAAATTTTCAACCGCACCATACAATGTACCCGCTGCGATTTTTACTTGATGATTACTCAGTTCCTCCACCTTTTGCATAATTAAATATCCATGAGCTGGCTCTAATAAAGCTAAAAGAACGTAATACGTTGTTTCCGTTAATGGTAAATTTTTATCTCTATTCATAAAGACCTCCAATGTAACGATAACTATATAGCCAAACTATATAGTTGAACTGTATAGTTAAATTTTATACAGTCAGACTGTATATGTCAAATGTAGGAATAACTTTATAACCCAAAACAAAAACGCTACCTTTTTAAAAGATAGCGTTTTTGTTTTACCCTTGCTTATTCTTCGCCTTCATTTGCTCTTCATAAACAAACTTCGCGGTCATAAAGTCGTTAGAAAAATCTTTCAATGCATTCTTCATTACATTTAATTCTTCTTGTGATTTAATTTCAATACTGTTTAAGAAATCAAATGCTTTTGATTGTTCCTCCGCAACAAAATTTTGTGTCATATAATCATCTTGGAAGTCTTTCTTCGCCTTTTCTTTTACTTTATTCATTGCCTCTGTTTTGTTTATGCTTTTCATTGGATTTTCGAATGCTCCAGTAGGTTGTTCTGGTTTTGGCTCTTCTTTCTTTTCCGGCTGTTGCGCTGGTGCTGGTTGTTGTGGTTCCTGCTTTGGTTGTTCTTGTTGAACCGGCTGCTGCGCTACTTGTTGCTCTTTTTTCGCTAACTCATCTTTTAACTTCTTCACTTGCTCATCAAGAGATTTTTTTTCAGTTTCTAACACACTCATATCACTTTTCAACTTTTGCGTTTCTTCAAAATGTTCATCTACTAATTTATTATATTCTTTCTCAGAGCACATTTTTTCACTGGTTGATGTCGTTTTCTCTTTCATAACAACTACATTAATAATTACAAAAAAAGCTACAATTCCTATTAACGCAGCGGAAATCTTCTTTTTGTTCATGATTAATCCTCCAAAATGTAAAATTTAAAAAATTATCATAACAGACCAATTCGCTTTCAACTGTCATATTTTGTCGAATCAATATAATAAAAAAAAGCATCTGAAACAGATGCTTTTTCTCATTCTTAATACGTAAACGTAATCGTCACTAAAGAATACCCTTCTTTCGCATTGTAAGGCTCCGCTTTATAAGAAACTCGGTTTGCCCCTTGCGGATAATCGATTTCGCCAATTACCTTTTTCACATCTTGCAGTGCACCATTCATTGATTGCTTGTACAGCACTTCAATTTTCTCTGGTTTTGCACTATAACGCTGCTGCATTTTATTTTTTAATTCGGTATAGTTATTTGCAATATATTCATTTCCTAAATAGTTTAACTTTGTATCTTTTAATATTTGCTGATATGCAGGCGTTTTCTTACTACCTGCCGCAATTTTATTTGTCAGTGTACTATAATAGTTTGTTGTAGCTTGCGGGTAATCTCCGCGGTTCCACTCATGATTTCTTGTTATTTGCTCATCTGATAAGTTAAAATACGAATACGTTACGCGGCCCTGCTCATCTGGCACCGGATCATCGAATGTTGTATCAAGGTGATACCATTTGTTTTCGATTTTCACTAAATTCCAAGCATGAGGTTGTCCGTCCCCAGTTCCTGTCACGAAATGATTTTCAATTCCTGCTTCTTTTAACAATTGATAAGTTAATAGTGCGTAACCTTGGCAAACCGCAGAACGATTTACAAGTGCCTCATATGCTGTGTAAGCTTTATAAGACGTATCATAAGAAACATGTTTTACTACGTAATCATGAATCGCCTTCACTTTTTCGTGATCATCCATTCCAACTTGAGTAATAGAAGAAACGATTGCTTTCGCTTGTTTCATGACATATTCCGTCTGTTCTTTCGTTTCACGATATGTAATCTTAAGCGTAAATGTATAATTTCCAGGTGATCCAGAAAGTCCATATGAAACATTCGATCTATTATAATTTGTATACTCATTTTTACTTGCAACTTCTTTATATGCGTTAAAAAGTGTATTCATCACTTCGTCTGTATTATTATTTTTCGTTTTATATGGAAGTGTAATAGTCGTTTCATACGTATTAATACGCTTTTGTACTTCCTCTTTAAACGCTGTTAATAATGCCGCATCTCCTGTATCTTTCACATCGGCATTTTTATATTTTAAAGTTTTATATAAAAACTGCGCATACTGTTCACGTGTTACTGTGCCATACGGTTCAAAATTCCCGTTCCCTGTGCCATCTGCGATTCCATTTGACTGCACTGCACTAATTGCGTTTTCTGCCCAAAATGGATTTGGAACATCCTTAAAGGTATGTTTTTGTTTTGCCGCAAGATGGAAAGCATTTGTAAGAATTTGTGCCATTTCCGCACGACTCACAGAAGCTTTCGGTCTAAATTGGCCATTTTCATCACCTTTAAAAACTCCTAAATTCGTTAAAGTTAATACCTCTTCTGGAAACATTGTAGAACTTTGATTAATATCACCGTAAGGATTTTTAAACGTAGACCCATCCTTTAATACGTAACGAGTTCCATCATTACTAAACGAACCGCCTTGTTTATTCGGTACTAACACTCGATAAATTAAAGCCGCAACTTGCTCCCTTGTCGCAACATCTCCAAAACCAAATATCCCATTTCCATAACCGGAAATAATATTTTTACTCGCTAAATCTTTAATCGCAGGATATGACCAATGTGATGTCGGCACATCAGAAAAAACACCCACTTCAGCAGCTTTTACATCGCTGCCATTTGTATATAACAACGCACCACCAATAAGTGATAGTGATGTAATTGATTTTAATAGTTTTGTGTACATAATTTCTTCTCCCAATATGTTCTCTATTTTTGTTGGTTTATGTCGAAAAATCTAAAAATATGACAAAATATATTATACAATTAAAAGTTTTTGAGGGATATATCGAATTTTAAAATATGCAAAAATTCATATTGTTATAAGGATTCATAGTGATATTATGTTGTTTTACTTGCGAATATACAAATAAAAAAACGCTCATCTGAGCGTTTCATCTATATACCTAATAATTACTTTTTCTACACTTCGAACTCTTCTTCGGTAATAATCCTTTAATCTAACAACTCTTTATACTCCAATATTTCTTCAGCCCGATGGCCCTCCATGCGTATATTGTATAACACTTGTTGTATTAACCTTTGATTGGTCTGTTGAAACATTTCATCCATTTAGAAATAGTTCTATTGAATTTTTCACCACTAGCCATAAAAATATCTTATAATCTTTATATAATAAATTATTGTATTAGGAGTAGATAAAATGCCAGTTACACTCGAACTTATTCTTTTCATTCTTATAGCAATTAGTGCTGTTGGCTATTTAATAAAAGAATTTCAAAAAACTAGGAAACGAACACTTGGAATTTCACTAGAATTTTTAATTCTTTTCTGGTCAATATGGAGAATATCAACTATCATAATCTAATTTATAAAACATGAATTCCTTTGAATAAAACTCAATATTATGTCCATAATGTTGATAGGCTGTATGCCAGAATCCATTTAGTCTTCTCTGTATCTCCTTGTATTAAGCAGTTAGCCTTTGCTAGCTGCTTAATACAAGGAAATATTTTTTATTTAAATTAACTATTTTGTTCACTTTTTTGATACATTTACGAAACATTCATATGTTACGTTATATAAGTCCTTTTTTAAATCATATTCATTCTAGAAAAAAGTCCTAGTCCCCCTAGGGCTTTTTTCATTCAAATAAAGAGTTTTATTGTTTCTCAATAACCGCAACTATTTAATGTGGTAAAATAATAATTGGATTGGCATCCAATACCATATTACGATGGATCAAATCGCAAGAAGGCACCTTAGGGTGTCTTTTTTATAGAAAATCAGTTTAAAAACTAAAAATAAAAGAACCTCAATAAATGAGGTTCAAAAAATCTACTATTTTAAATTACCTTCGTAAAAAGCAACTCCATTTTGAACATGTTTTAAATACCACGTAATCGTCCCGCCACAAACATTTTCATTAAAACTATTAGCATATACTCCATTTGAGTAATAAAGAGTTCTTTTGAACTTACCGTTAGAATACTCATAAGGAATTGAGCATGTTGCTTGTTTCGGAGAGCTCACAGCTTTTTGCGTATCAGCTGAAGCTGCCCCAATTCCTCCTGTTAATGCAATACCTGTTGCCAATAGCCCTACTACTAATTTCTTGAACATAATAAATCCCCCTTTAATAGTTTTTATAACTTACAACTTAAATGTATCACTTTTGTAATTTATGTAAATATCTTGAATATGTAGAAATATTTATTTAATTATTGGTAATATTAGGATTTTATTTTATCAAATGGAAAATAGAGGGATTAGGAAGGTTTGTAAAAATCCATACTAAATAAACTAAATATCACGATATATAATTAATGGGCTGATCCAAAATTTTTTCTGATTGGAAAACTATAGTCTCATATATCAATTGCGAGGATACCTTAAGGTATCTTTTTTGTACATATAAAAGTCTCAGCATCTTATTCCTTTAAAACAATAATTGCAACTATATTAATTTTACATTACATTAAGGTTAGGGAATATTCTTATATTAATAAAGTGAAAGTGCTAAATAGTAGGTGGAAGAATGGAATTTAACGATTTGGGTATTACCATTAAAGAACTTAGAATCAAAAAAAATATATCACAATCCGAATTATGTCATGGAATATGTTCACAAAGTCAAATTAGCAAGATTGAAAAAGGTATGATTTATCCATCTAGTATATTGCTATATCAATTATCAGAAAGACTTGGTATTGATCCAAATAATATATTTGCACTAACTCAAAATAAAAGATTAAAATATGTAGAAAATGTAAAATACGTAATAAAAGATTGCTTAAAGCAAAAACAATATAAAGAACTTTATGAAATAGTGAAAAAAGAGAAAAACTTAAATAATTTTCAAACAAAAGAAGAGAAACAATTTCTAATATGGCATGAAGCAATTGCTATATTTATAGTGGATAAATCATTAAAAACTGCTTTAGATTTTTTAAATAATGCATTAAAACTGACTTTAACTAATTCTGATTTTTTATCAGAAAGAGAAATAGATATTATGCAAACAATGGCTATATTTTATGCGGAAAATAAAGAATATGAAAAAAGTATTAATATATTAAAAAGATGTTTAAGTAATTTTAATAAGTTAGATTTTCCTAGAGATAAAGAAATTAAGTTGAAAATCATGTTAAATTTAGCAAAATCTTTGGACTTCACATATCAACATGAAGAGGCAATAAAATACATTGATAAGGGCATCAAATTAGCAATTAATCTAAATACT
>NZ_QPEL01000194.1:0-5007 GCF_008368965.1 Bacillus sp. AY2-1
AATTAGTATTATCGGTCTGTTCAAATATTAAATTGAGGGATTTTTCATTTATGTTATACAATTCATTTAAAATCTCTCTAATCTTTGTTCCATTATTATCATTTAAAATCTCTTTCCAAAAGAATAAGGCATCATCTATATTTACATGCTTTTGGGGATGAAATTTTAGATTTTCTCTTTCTTCTATTGTCAAAGCTTTATAAAAATTTACTAGTTCCATATGTATACCTCCTCAAAAAAGTAAAAGAGAAAGATTAAATAACCTTTCTCTTTTATCAGAACTAATTACAATTTTTTTGACATTCTACAGTATATGTACAGATATAACCATTATTTCCTAAACCGATACTTAATTTTATATAATCTGCACTATTAAATGATCCTATTGTTCTCGGTTCAGCAGCACCACCAAACATGCTCATTTCATCTTCATTTAATTCTTTTAATGGGTTCTCCACTGGAAGATTAACATTCACATTATTTTGGTGTCTATAATATGGATTTTTCAATGCTTTTAATTCCTTCGTCATAATTATCACCTCCTTTCAAGTCAAGATTTTCATTACTTTTAAATAGTTCTTGATAAATTTTACTATGTTTTAAAAGTTGCTGATGATTCCCTTGGTCCACTATTTTTCCATCTTCTAAAATAATGATGTGATCAGCATTTTTTACAGTAGCAAGCCTATGTGCAATTACTATTCTTGTACAGTTCATTTCAGATAAATACTTATCTATGCGGCTTTCATTTATACTGTCTAAAGAATTCGTTGCCTCATCTAAAACTATTATTTTAGGAGAATGTACGATGGCTCGCGCAATAGAAATTCGTTGCTTTTGTCCACCAGAAAGATTTTGTCCCATTTCAGAAATTAGAGTTTCATATTTCATCGGCATTTCCATAATTTCATTATGAATTTGCGCTACCTTAGCAGCTTGTTCAACTTGTTCCTTGGTTAAATTTTCATTATTTAATTTTAAATTATGTAGTATGGATGCATTGAATAAAAATGGACTTTGAGTTACTATTCCCATTTGTTTTCTGAGATAAGGTTTATCTAAAATATTAAACTCTATATCATCATAGGAGATTTCGCCTTCTGTGGGATTATGCAAACCAACTAGTATTTTTGCTAAAGTACTTTTTCCTGAACCAGAAGGTCCTATAATAGCAATCTTTTGTCCAGGTTCTATATTTAAATTAATATTGTCTAAAACTTTTTTGGAAAATTTCGTGTATGAAAATGAAACATTTTTTAATTGGATTTTTCCTTGTAGGTCAATTTTTTTATAATTAATATCACTATTCATTTCTGTTGGTGTATCAATTACATCTCGAACCCTTCTTAAGTACACTTTAAGTTGAAAAAAAGAATCCATCGAAAAAATAAGCGAATTTACTGTACCAATAAAATAAGTAGCAATTCCTTGAAAGGCTATTAATTCACCAATGCTAATTGATCCGTTGAATACTTTATTAGCACCAATGAGTATTATTAATAGAGGAATAAAATAAGTTAGACTACCTGAAAATGAATTTATTACATTTACAAGTCGCTCTTTTTTCATAAATGCTTTCATAAACTCAGAATATAGATCTTTCCATTTATTTTCTGCACTATTTTCCGAACCCGAAATTTTCACATCTAGAATACCTAATATCGTTTCTGACTGATAAGAATAAACTTCAGTATCCCTTGACAATTCATTACTATTTGCCTCAGTTATAAAAGGTCTCATGGCTAAAATAAATATGTATAATGCCACAGAGAATAGTACTAGCCAAAAAGTCAAAAATGGAGATTTTATAAGCATATAAAAGAATATAACTATGACTAATAGAATATCTAAGAGTCCCTTCATAATCTGATTAGATAATATGTGACGAATTGTACGTAAAATAGATGCACGATATAATAAGTCTCCTGATTGTCTAACTTGGAAAAAATTATAAGGAACTTTTAATAGATGACTAAAATATTCCCATGAAAGTTCATAATCAATGAATCTATATAAGCGTATAGAAACTTCATTCCTTAGCAAGTTAAAGATAAAATATAATCCTAAAGAAATTATAATTCCTTCCAAAAATAGAAATACTAAATTTTGGCCATCAGTCAATAACATATCATCAATTATTTTTTGTGTTAAAGTAGGTGTAACCAAAGCAAATAGCTGTAGCATTAAACTTAACATAAAAAATGTAATAAGGATTTTTGGTTTCTTAAGGATTAATTTTATATAGGGCTTCCACAAGCTATCTGGTTTATTCTTCTCAAAATTATTATTTGGTTTTAACTGAAGAACATAGCCAGTAAAGTATTTGTTAAACTCGCTTTGTGATAAACTTTTTCTTCGATCAGACGGATCTAAAATGTAATACTTATCATTTTTTATCTTCTCAATAACAACATAATGTTTATTATCCCAGTATAAAATAGCTGGTAGTGAGATAGATGTTAATGCTGTAGGCTTGCATTTGACCCATCTAGCATCAAAGTTTAAATGTTTTGCAATATGCAAGATTTCCATCAAAGAATTTCCATCCCGGCCATTTCCGATTTCTTCTCTTATTTTAAATAAAGAAATATGATTCTCATAATAAGCTGAAATCATGGAAATGCACGCTATGCCACATTCTGTTTGGTTCATTTGTTCTATAAATGGTACCTTTTTTTTCACCATTATTTCACCGTACTTTGAGGTAATTCTAATGTTAGTATTGAAGGGATTTCAGGTTCTGTTAATCTTAATAGTGCATATCCAACACCAGATAAACCTAGCATTATACCAGTTAGACCTCGATCACCCATGCCCTCATACATAGAATAAACCTTAGGATTTGATAGATAGTAGTTAGCAAGTTCTCTTAATTCATCTTGTGAAATTAATGTAGGATCTAATTTTGATATACTTGTTAAAATATCTATATTTCCAAATATCCCATGACAGAGACAAATACCCTCCGGGAATATTTTATTTTCAATGATATTTCTAACAACTTTCTTTAAATCAACTTTACTTTTTAAAGAAGTATGATTTGACTTAATTTTTGAACGTGCAAGAAGTATTCCAGGTGCCCCATGACACCAATAATAAGACTGAGTTTTTTCTTCAACATTATTTCGTAAATCTAACCAATTTAAAGAGTAATTATCAAAATTTGAATCTTCATAACTAAGTACATCATTTAGTAAAGATGCATATTTGAAGTTTTTATCTAATAATTTTAAATGTGAAAGCGCAAGGGCTATTCCTGCAGAACCATGTGCTAAACCTGTCAACATTTTATTGCTTGTTAGTTCTTCCCTATTATTCAATAACTTTTTAGCTAAGTTTTCGCCACATCTTTTGATAATTTCTAAACTGTCTTCATCATTTGTTAGTTCATATAAATTAGAACAGAAGGTTATAACTCCAGCATATCCATTTAAAAAATCAATTTCATTTTTGTCATTATCTATCATCTTTTTTAGTAGATTAAGATATTTTTTTGCTGATTTTAAAAGCTGTTCATCCTTCCAAAGTAAGGCTAAGTAATATAGGGGATATATAATAGAACCTACTCCACTATACATGGATATTGTTATATTCAATAACCTCTCATCTGCAGATTCAAATGATTCTAAAACATAAGTAATTACTTTTTTAGCACATTCCTTATATTTAGGTTCGCCTGTAACTTTTGATAGTTCAGCAAGGAATAATGCATTACCAAGAATCCCATTATAGAAATTGAGATCTAATATTTTGAGTGAAAATCGATTTTCTTCTTCATCATTATCAATCCCTATCCAAGTAGCATAGTTATTTACCTCACCATAGACAGCGGATTTTAATAAATTATCACCTATTTTTTTAGCAATTTCTAAAGAATTGAGTTTCTCAAATAATTTATTTGTAGATTGGAAACTACCTAGCTTTTCAACAGTATGTGTAGAAAGGCTTTCAAGTTCTTTTGCTTCTAATGATAATCTAATATAAGAGATTTGCTTTTCCATATCAGAATTATTTAGCCTTTTTATATTTTTTCTAACTATTTGTAGGCTAGAGTGTTCTAACATGTTAGGTATTTCAATTCTATTGCTGTTAAATATACTTGTTTCGCCAACTTTAAATGTAAAGTAAGGAATATCATGGTTTAACAAATCTTGTATTTCATACTCTACTAGTTTTTTATAATTTGGCTCTGTTTTTACAATATTCCATAGCATTTCAAATAATTTTTCTCTATCGATTCCATTACTTAAATATTTAGGGTGATATGATCCAGTCAAAAATCTATCATAGATATATGTCGGTCTTAGCACAATACGACATTCACATTCAGTAAATAAATTAGTAACCACTTCGATTGAGTGTTTTTTATTTCTTAATAATATGTTATAACAATCTTTAAAACCTTGTTCGATAAATTTTAAGTAGTGGAATGGATTTATATTATTCCCTTTAAATTTAACTAAATGTGAAAATTCCGGAGTAACGAATTTTGTTTTTTCAAAATGAATATTATCATTATCCTCATCACATAGTGCCCATCCAGTCAGGGTTTTAGATTCTTGATTTGCTCCACCAGAAATTCCACTTAAATCAAGATCCATTCTTGATGTGAATATCTTGGAATGGGGTAAGAGTCCGGATCCTAAAACTGAACTTGCTAATTCCTCTAGAGGGTAGACTCTATTATTTTTATCTAAGATTCTATTTGAAAATAAGGTCTCTAGATCAATTATAAAAGGATGTTCACCTGCAGATATTATATTTTCATAATGCATATCTGTTGTTTCTAGAATATAAAAGATTGCGATGTACGTACCTATGCGATAATAATATTTTTCAATATCCTCTTTAGTTGTGCATTCTTGATTTTCAATGAATTCTTGCCATCCATAATCAAAACCAATAACATTTCTTGGAACTTTAATGGGATGTTTTAAACCTTGTGAATTTATCCAATTTACAAATTTTGAAAATGAGTTATCTATATTTAAAGATCTAGGTTTATAT
>NZ_QPEL01000195.1:0-2307 GCF_008368965.1 Bacillus sp. AY2-1
TTCTATATTACACTTCATTTATATAATCGTCAATACATTATTTTAAAAAACTTTATATTTTATAGAATTCATTTACGTAATCAAATTATCTATTTACGTATTTCTTCTATAGTTATATACAAGCACCCCACAGAACTATCTATAGGGTGCTATTCCATCATAAAAGCTATTGTTCTTTTGACGGCACTGAACAACTTCCATCAGTACAAGAAAGGTCGCTTCCACCATCTACTGAAAGTTCCTGTAACTTCGGTGCAGGATTCTCTTCTTCCCAAACTTGCTGGAGTGCACCAACAAAAGTTTCAAGTGGTTGTGCACCTGAAATAGCATACTTTTGATTAATAATAAAATAAGGCACTCCCGAAATTTGATATTGCTGAGCAATCGCTTCTTCAATTCTAACATCATTTGCGTACGCATTTTTATCATTAATAACATTTAAAGCTTCTTGCTTATCTAAACCTGAAGCTTCAGCAATAGTAGCAAGTGTATCCACATCACTTAAATTTTTCGATTCAGTGAAATATGCAAAAAGTAGATTTTCCGTAATCTCCTTTTCTTTTCCATGATTCTTTGCAAACTTCGCAAGACGATGCGCATCAAACGTATTCGTCGGCTTCATCTCATCAAAATTAAAACTTAAACCCATACTAGCTGCATGATTTCCTAGCTGTACGTTATTACGCTTAGCTTCTTCAATACTAATCCCATACTTTGATGCAAGCACTTCATTAATACTTGTTCCAGAGTAAACGGGAGTATTCGGATCCAACTCAAAACTTTTAAACTCAACTTCAACATCCTTCTTATGTGGAAATTGCTCTAAAGCCATCTCTAATCTACGTTTCCCAATATAGCAAAATGGGCATACAAAATCCGACCAAACCTCAATTTTCATATAAACACCTCATTAACATTTAGTTTTCAATCATTGTAGCACTGAGATTAAGGAATTCAAAAGTTTTTGCTCTATCTCCTTCATATAGTACATACAAAAATACACTTATAGCAGACTACCTAATTAACAAAAAAACGATAATCAAAAGGATTAACTATTATCCCTCCGATTATCGTCTATATAAATGCAACAACTTTAATTATGCCGGAATATACTTCCCTACGAACTTCCATACGGTATTCCAATATTTATTCGAATCTACTTTCTCCGCTTCTCCATGCCCAGCACCTGGAACAATTAATTTCTCTTTTTCTACTTTTGCAGCATTATATACTTCATCTAACATTTCAAAAGGAACGAATGTATCAGCATCCCCATGAATGAATAGCATAGGTGTTTTACTTTTCGCTACTTGTTTTACAGCTGAAGCTTCTTCTAAATCATATCCAGCTCTTAATTTTGTAACTGTATTTGCCGCATTCATAACAGGAAACTTCGGCAAGTGGAATAAATCTTTTAGCTGATAAGTAAATTCATCAATAACGGTTGAGTATCCACAATCTTCAATAATAACTTTAACATTAGAAGGTAAATCTTCTCCTGAAGTCATCATTACAGTTGCCCCGCCCATTGAAACACCAAATAGAGCTATTTCAGCATTAGGATCTTTCTTTAAGATTTGTTGAATCCAAATCAAAACATCTTTACGATCATGCCAGCCCATACCAACATAATCCCCTTCACTATTTCCGTGCCCACGAAGGTCTGGTGCTATGACATTATAGCCTTGTTCATAAAAGTTACGAATATATTTCGTCATTTCTGATGCTCTACCATTGTATCCATGAACCACAATTGCCCATTTATGACTAGATTGTTCATTCATATATTCATAGCCTTTTAAATTCATTTTATCGAAAGAACGTATAGTTAATGTGTTAGGTTTATACTTCGATACGAAGTTCGCATTCTTTTCTTCATTTGTAGCCAATACATCTCCCGATGCATTTACCGTTTCTACTAAATGAGGATTATCTTGTAAAAACTCTTTTTCTTGTTTCGCATTCAACGCGTAGTTATAAAAATAATTCCCAACTAACATATACACGATTACTAGAAGGACTAAGACTACTATAGTAATTATACCTATTCTTTTCATATTATCTCCTTTTCTAACTTAAATCTTCTTATATTAAAGTACATCAAAAAAACAACTGTACTATTTTAACACACTGGTGAATTTTATCTTTAAGAAATAAAATAGAAAATCTTAAATTACATATCAAAAATCACGAAAGAAATCGAATAAAACTTATATAGATATGTAATTAGCTTTGAAAAAAAGTTACAAAACACAAAAAAGACGAGTCATTCTGACTCGTCTTAAGCTTGCTTGGCGACGTCCTACT
>NZ_QPEL01000196.1:0-3705 GCF_008368965.1 Bacillus sp. AY2-1
GTAATATATTGAAGTATGTTAAGGAGAAATAATATAACTATTCCCAGATAAAGAGTATTATATAAAAAATTAGTAGTTTTATACTGAATTTCTAAACCTCTCTCATCTCTTGCCTCTTGGCTTTTTTGAAATTTAAACATATATAATTCACTTAAGCATGATAAAACTATAATAATAATAATTACAGCATACTTTATAAATTCCATTTGTTTATTCCTCCTTAAATTCAAAAACTTCCTCTAATGGTTTTCCAAAAGCTTGGGCTATTTTAAATGCAAGAATTAAAGAGGGATTATATTTATTCCTTTCCATAGAAGCGATAGTCTGTCGACTAGCACCTACTCTCTCTCCTAAATCTTGCTGTGTCCAACCTTTTTCGGCACGACAAACAACTATCCGGTTATTTAACAACTACCTCCACCTCCTATAAACATTTTATCCTATTTTTAACATTTTGCGTATAATCTTTAACATATTGCGTACTATTTTTTACATTTTGTTGAAAATACCATATGAGGAACATTAAATATTTGCAAGAAGTTGTCTCTTCAAACGACTAGTATTCTAGGAAATTGCAACTAAAGAAGTGGCTGTTTCTTTTATTCCCCTAAAAACTTAATCGCTTTGCGGTACTTCTCCAATCGTTTTAGATCTTTATCTGTTATTCTAGCAAGTCTTGAGCGATCAGAATTATGTTTTAAGTCTGCAAGTTTAACTGTACGGGCAAGAGAATTTTCTTTCACTCTGCTCAGATACTCAAAATAAGGTGTGTATTTCTCTTTTGTCAGTACCTGCACTGCCTCAACTACGTTATGAGGTATACCAGCATTTAATAAATCAGCAGCTGTTATCTCAGTATCTTCCAGAACGTCATGCAAATAAGCAGTAGCTTTCTCTTCGGCCGTATTTACAAAGCTAGCAACTGCCTCAGGGTGTTTGATATAATCCATACCTGCTTTATCTACTTGTCCAGCATGGGCTTTTTTGGCTATCTCATGAGCTATTTTTATATAATTAGGTAACATTGCAAAATCTCCATTTCTTTAAACGCCCCTCCCCCTCTAGCAAGCTGTTCTAAAAGTGAAGGAGGAAAATATTGATATAATCTCTCAGCAAATCATTGAAGTTTATCTTGAAACAAAAAATTCACAAAAAATGCCATCCTCTCTGTATATTTCTACAAAAAGAATAGCGTTTTTTGGTTATACGGATACAATTTTATTTTAATTTGAATTATACCCCTTACCCTTACTGGTATTTACTAAATTTATGAAGAAAATTAGTCCGCAGATAAGGAATAAAAAAGGAGGGACCCATGTTCTAAAATTAACTAGACTTATAATAAGCATTATAATGCAAAGGATACAACCTATAATATCAATGCTAAAAGATAACTTCCCCTTTATTGTTTTCATTTATAACTATTCCCTTCCAGATCCCACCTTTAATTTATAATTCTCAATATAATAATAACATGTGTTTCGACTTTTAACTTTTTTACATTTAATTACTTTTTGGATTCTGGTGCAACAAATACTGTTATTGTATGTACTCGGGTATCAAGATAGCAATTACCGATGAAATTAAAAGTACACCTGAACAGATTGAAGAATCCACTACAAAAAAGCTAACGAAGCAAAAGTAAACAAAATATAGATTTGAATTATATTTCTCAACAACCAAAATTACTTAACATGGTAAAATAACAATTGGGTTGGCACCCAATACCATATTACGATGGTTCCAGTCGCAGGAAGGCACCTTTGGGTGTCTTTTCTTTTGCTTGAAACACATTCTGGCAAAATACCTGTATCTTTGTTAATTTACGACTCACATAAACCAACAAACTTCGTATATATAATTTGTTACCCTAAATGGGTTGAAAATACGAACAGTTATAGGAGGATTTTGTGAATGGTAAAAATGGCTTGTGTAAGTATTATTACTGGTATTCTTTTAATATGTGCAACAGGATGTGCCACTCAAACTGAATCTATTACAACTAAAACTCAATCAATAGATGATGGCACATATACAACAAAAGAGATCAAAGACGCATTTCCTGTAGGAACACCCATAAATACTTACATTCGAAAAGAAGAAAAACTGAACGTAAAACATCTTACCAGTATTGCACTTACAGATGGTGGCGTTGGTAGAGTTCTGGAATCAACAGATGGTTTTGTTGTCGTATGTGGGAATGAAAAAGGAGTTTTTGATGTGTTAATATTTAAAACTATGGAAGATGTAAAGAAATATGAACAGAGTTTAAAGCGATAATTAATATCCTTCTTATGCCTTTTACACAGGCATTGTCCTCTAGCTCTTGCTATGGCTTTTTCTATGTACAGTATTAATTGCGTACACAAACGTAATAATAGTCACCTAATTACATATGAAGAGGTGCAAAAAATGAATAAAACAAGATTAACAAAAGTAGTAGTAGAAAAAGCTGAACTTATACAAAAAGATGCTACTGCAGCAACACAAGCGTTATTAGATACAATAACAAATGCGTTAGCAAATGGATAGAAAGTACAGATTCTTGGCTTTGGTACATTTGAAGTACGTGAAAGATCTGCACGTACAGGACGTAACCCACAAACAGGTGAAGAAATGCAAATCGCGGCTTCAAAGACACCTGCTTTTAAAGCAGGAAAAGAATTAAAAGAGGCAGTGAAATAATTATATACATTGAAAGAGTCCTGATATTCATATCAGGACTCTTTCAATAGCCTTTTTGTTCATAAAACAAAAAAGTATCATCCAATATGTATTAGATGATTCCTCCTCTCCCACCTATTTCCGTAGGTTGGCCTTATCTTTATTACACAATCCAAATCATACTCTGATTTTTCCATAAACTTTATGCAATTATACATATCTGTAAAAAATTACACCAACTAAATATTACATATAACAAAACAATAAACGTGGATACATTCTATAAAGCAAATTCTTTTGAAAGGCGTCACTCTAATACTGATCTCAAATCTCTTGTACTTTGTGAACTAACAATCTGGTGTATATAGATGATTCTGTTTTATAGGATGTGTTTACACGTATAACAAAGGGATAATACGATAAGTTTATACTAAATGAACGTGGTTCAAGTCGGAAGAAGGCATCTTAGGGTGTCTTTTTTTGTACATAATAAAAGCCTCACCATCCTCTGGAAACGGTAAGTCCTTTAAAACAAATAACAATTGCAACTATATTAATTTTACATTACATTAAAAGTTAGAGAAAACTCTTATACTAATACAGTGCTTAATAGTAGGTGGAAAAATGGAATTTTACGATTTGGGTATTACCATTAAAGAACTTAGAATTAAAAAAAATATATCACAATCCGAATTATGTCATGGAATATGTTCACAAAGCCAAATTAGCAAGATTGAAAAAGGTGTGATTTATCCATCTAGCATATTGTTATATCAATTATCTGAAAGACTTGGGATTGATCCAAATAATATATTTGCACTAACTCAAAACAAAAAAATTAAATATGTAGAAAATGTAAAATACGTAATAAAAGATTGCTTAAAACAAAAACAATATAAAGAACTTTATGAAATAGTAAAAAAAGAGAAAAACTTAAATAATTTTCAAACAAAAAAAGAGCAACAATTTCTAATATGGCATGAAGCAATTGCTATATTTATGGTGGAGCGATCAATAAAAACGGCTTTAGATCTTTTAAAT
>NZ_QPEL01000197.1:0-22055 GCF_008368965.1 Bacillus sp. AY2-1
AATACAGTGTGAAATAAAATAATAATTCTTTATGTGTAGGAAGAGTTATTCTATTTTGTATAATTTTGTAATTTAGTTCGGTATAATTATGATATAGAAGGAAATTTGTTAGAGGAGGTACATTGTGAACATATTAAAGATTATAGGAATTGTTGCAGGAGTGATTATAGTAGCAGTTATAGTTTTCTTTGTCATAATGAAGTATTATTTGTCAAAAAAAGATTCTGATTACGTATTAACGTATATAAAAGAACATAAAGACGATGAGACATGTTCATTACTGATTAGAAAAAATGGTGAGGTATTAACATCTATAAATGAAAATAAAAAATTGCCATTAGCGAGTACGGCAAAAATCGTAATAGCAGTTGAATTTGCTAAGCAAGTGTCAGAAGGAAAAATAAGTCGAGATGAACAAATTTCATTGCAGGAGCTAGAAAAATATTACGTTAAAAATACTGATGGTGGAGCGCATCCTACCTGGTTAGAAGATGCCAAAGTGAGAGAATTAGTGAAAAATAGACAAATCGCTTTAGAAGAAGTCGCTAAAGGAATGATTCATTATAGTTCTAATGCAAATACAACATATTTGTTAGATAAGCTTGGAATAGAAAGAGTAAATGAAAGTATAAAAGAGTTAGAGCTTACTAGTCATGATAAGTTCACTTCTTATACGGCTGCACTATATATGAGAGGATACGTAGAAAAAGAACTTCATGTGCCAGAAAATCAGTCATTAAAAACGTTACGTAACATGTCAAAAGATGAGTATAATAAACATGTGTTACAAATTCATGAATGGATGAAAGATGAAGAAGAATGGAAAAAACGTGAAATTCCATTAAAGGTAGATATGGAATTTCAGCGAATTTGGTCAGATCGATTAGTGAGTGCAAACGCTAAAGATTATATGAGTATAATGGAAAAAATAAATAGTAGAAATTATTTTCCTAAATTAATGCAAGAAGAAATCGAGAATATTTTCAAAGGCACAGTTGATAATAGTAAGTTAGAATTTGCGGGGCAAAAAGGTGGATCTACCGCATTCGTATTGACCAAAAGTTTGTATAGTACAGATAAGAAAGGTAATAAGATAGAAGCTGTCATTATGTTTAACGATATAGAAAATCAAGTTGTATATCAAAAGCTGAGAAATAATATAAATTATTTTATTCAAGATGCTATAACAGATGAAGAGTTTAGAAATAAATTATAATGAAATAATTTTATTATGTAAACAACATGCTATTAAAGGTAGGTATTGAGATGAGGTTGAATGAGTATATGCTTGAAACGTTTCCGAATTTAGAACTTAGACCACCTCTATTTTATAATTGGGATATTGGTATTCGTTTTAGATTAGGTGTGGACTATGATTGTAATAACATTTATGAAAATTGTCTATATTTAGAAGGCGTTTATAAAAGGACGATTACTTTATTTCAGTCTTTACATTCAACAAAAGATGATATTTATATTGTAGTGGATGTAAATGACCATGCAAACGGTGAAACTTTCAAACAGAAATTGAATATCTTTTCTAAGTATGTCAAAGAGAAGTCCGATTTGTTTAAGTTACAGAAAAATACAATCCCTTATGTTTTTCCAGATGAAGATGAAGATGGAGCATATAAAACACATAGATATACTTTGAAATGTGAAATCTCTGACTTTACATACATTCCTATGCTAAAAGCAATTTGTAATCAAGATATGGGAATAAAACCGAGTATTTTTCATAGGGTGTATTTTATAAATGTTAACAAGAATACTATATTTCACGTTTATGATGATAGAGGTTGTGATGTATTAGCTATCTCTCCTGATACAATTAGGGATATTTATAATACATATAATGATTGGATATTAGAATACGATAGAAATAAAATTGATAAAGTATTTAATTGGATGTAGTCTATTTTAATTGAGGGAAATACCATATGAGGTGTTTCCCTTTTATTAATATGAAAATCAACATTTAAATTTGACAGTACTTATAATAAAGGTAAAGGGATTTGATGGTAATGTATTGAATTTGGATAAAAACGGAAAAGGGAGATGAATAAATGACGACAATCTATTTCGTTCGCCATGCCCACTCTACATATACAAAAGAAGAAAGGGAACGACCTTTATCTGAAAAAGGGCACTGTGATGCAGAGAATGTAACGCATTTATTAAAAGATAAACATATTGATGTTGTTATTTCTAGTCCGTACAAAAGAGCGATCCAAACTGTACAAGGAATTGCGAATACATATAAATTATTAATACAAACAGAAGAAGATTTGCGTGAAAGATTATTGAGTACAGAGCCAGTAGCAGATTTTAATGTTGCTATGCAGAATGTGTGGAAAGATTGGAGTTTTGCATACGAAGGCGGAGAATCGAGTGATGTCGCACAAAGGCGCGCTGTAATATGTATGCAAAATATATTAAAACAATATGAAGGTAAGAACATTGTAATAGGTACGCATGGGAATATTATGGTATTACTAATGAATTATTTTAATTCGAAATATGATTTTGAGTTTTGGAAAACACTTCATATGCCTGATGTGTATAAATTAAATTTTGATAAAAATCGCTTCATTTCTGCTGAAAGAATAGAGAAAACAGGTCATCGGTTAAATATTTTGTAAAAGTTTATCAAAAAAAGAGGAAACAGAGAAGTTATTGTAGAAGTATGACTTTGTAACATAAAAAATATATGTTAAAGGAGGCTGTTTACATGTTTGAGAAAGAGAAAGAAGGGCTTATTGAAGTTCAAAACGTATATGAAATTGCACCAGAAGATGGAACAATTATTGGTATGGCAACGGAAGAAGAAATGGAAATTGCTGCTGAACTAGAGTTACAGTACTATGCTCATTCTCGTTTGTTAGAAGCAAATATTCAGTTAGACGGTTCCTCCTACAAAGAGTTACTTCAGGAGTTCCAGGAGTACGAAAGAAAATCAATGAGCTTTTGGCGAGCGATACATAAACGTTTAGCTGTGCCATGGGCGTGGGTACTACGTATTGATGTTGCGAATGGCCCTATATATGTAAGTAATGGTAGTTCATATTACGAAGAAATCGATGATGAAGAAGATTATGAATAGAAGATAAGTAAGGAAGCAGCTTTAGTTGCTTCCTTTTTTGATTTGTAAGAAATGAATTGCTTCAATAATAATATCTGGTCGATCATTTTCTATACCGTGACTAGCATGTTGGGCAAGAATATAGTGGCTGTTAGTTGAGAGGTGTAATTGTTCATGAATTAGTTCTTGCCACATTGCTTCAAGTTGTGTTGCTTCCTCTTTTGGCATGCCACCATTAGTCAATTGAGTAATAGAATATTGAGGATCTCTACCGATAACGATTAATGGTATTTCTAATGTTTTACATAGCTCTTTTAGTGAGAGAGCACAGTTTTTCCACTCAGATAGTTCAGAAGCTGTCGCTTTATATAATGAGGCGGAGGTAGAGAATTCAATTTGCTGTTTTGATTGATTGGCGAGCATAGATTTTAGTTCATTATAAAGTGTGTCTACATCCATTTTGGAATACATATTATATTTTTGAAACCAAACATCATCAGAATCAGTTTGATCAGAAATTGGTAAATGAAGTTCATCTAAACGGTGTAAGTTCATCGAAGTAGAATCAACTAAAATAAGTGCTTGCAGCTTATCTTCATGTAACAGCGCAAAATGTTGTGCACATAAGCCTCCGTAGGAATGCCCGATGAGAATGATTGGCCCGTGAATATCTAGTTTTTGTAGTAATATATGAAGTTCTTTTGTAACTTGCCTTATTGTACGTGGCTGATTTCCTAGCTTACTTTTCCCGTAACCTGGGCGATGGTATGAAACGACTGTAAAGTGCTTTGAAAGCTTTTCTATAATAGGAAACCAATCATAAAATGAGCAACTCATTCCGGTTTGAATGACTACAGTTTGTTTACCACTTCCTTTTATATGTACTTCTATATTCTGTCCCATTATTTCTACAAATTTATGAATGTTAATTCCTCCTAAGCTTGAAATAATTTTTGACAAGCAAAAACGATACACCAAATACCTATACCGAGTAGGACAGATGTACTAAGTGAAAATGAATTTTTCAAACCAATATAGACAATAAATAATAGTAGTGCTGATGCGGGGAATCCATATAATACCCCTAAAGCAAATTGACTCAATTCTTGTTTATTCCCGCCTTCAAATGAAATCCAAAATAGACTAAGTAAACTCACGAGAGGAAGGGCAGCAATAAAGCCACCTATCGTACTGTAGTGTTTAGCGACTTCAGTGATAACGCCGATAATAAGTGCCGAAACGATTACTTTAACGAGGAAATGCATATTTTGCCTCCTTCGCTAATAACGAAAATGCTTTTTCAATTAATTGTTGTTCTTCTTTTGATAACTGTGATTCTAATATTTTTATCTTTTCTTTATCCAGTAAAGTATGTTTTTCTAATACTTCAATCCCTTCAATTGTTAATGTAAGGTTTACCACTCTTTCATCTTGTTTATTTCTCTCTTTAACGATGAAGCCCTTTTGAATAAGGCGCTTTATGTGTTCAGATGCTGTGTTATGAGAAAGACTAAGCTCAGTAGCGACTTTTCCGATTGTTATATCTTTCTCACGAGAAACGATTTGTAAAATACGAATTGCTTGGTGGGAAAGGTTGTCCTCGTATTCGTATCGTAAGTGATAATAAATGCTCTCCCAATATTGATTAATGTTGTTCATAATAATAAATCCCCTTTTTTATATCGTATATTAAGATATATTCGTTGTTTTAGAAATAAAATCCTTTTATTTGGATAAAAAATGTTGAAAAAGTTTATTTTTATTGAAATATAAGGTAATCTATGTGTAAAGGTATACATTTAGCAAGAGAGAGGATGATAGCTGTGAATACATTCAAATGGATGAGTCATGAACAGATGTATGTAGATGAAATACATGTTGAAAAATGTGGTCCTCTTTCAGTCGGCGTATATGGGGGAAATCAAGAAAGTGATGCATATGAACGAGGAGATGCGGTGCTTGCTTGGTGGGATCCTGAATTACAATTTGAATTTGTTATGATTTTTGATACACACCACAAAACAAAAAATATTGATTATATAATAGAAGCGATTTCAGAAAGAAAAGAGAAATTAAAAGAGTTATTTTCCTATCCAATACATTTAGCTTTTCATCATACACATATGTACTTATTAGCGTTATTTACAGATGAGTTATTTATTAAAAAGTGTGATCAAGATGATGAGGAACTCGCTTGCTTAATTTGTTTACGAAAAGGCGAATTTTTATATTGGTTATCAGTTGGTGATTGTTTCGCGTATTTATTCCATTCTGAGAAAACGAAAAATGGAAAAGGACGATTAAATAAACGGAAAAATTACGAATATATTGGTAGGAAAAATATTTTTGCAGCAAATACACCTTGCTTTACGTCAGGTGTAAGAGGATTAGAAAAAGGAATGAATCACATTGTAATGGCAACAGATGGTATTTTAGAGTGTGACAAACGAAGGTTTGATGATGATCAATCTTTAGTAGAAATATTACACGACGGAAGTTGCTTGCAGATTGAGCCCGTATTAACAAATGTATTGCAGTGGAAAGGTAGAGATTGTGCCACGATTATTGGATGGTCTATTGATACTGATAATAAACAATGTGCTAATTAATATAAAAGGAGTTCAAGGTTTTTATCCTTGAACTCTTTTTTGTTAAGCAATATGAATATGATATGTTTTCAACCATTCATTTACTTGTAGCATATACTCCATGGCACTTCTTGCCTCAAAATTGTTAATCTCTTTATTACTTTGATCAGCAATTGAAAGTAAGATGGAATGGTTAATAAGTGAGAAAATAGGATTGTTTTTATTGCTACACATATCAAGTGTTAAATTACGGATTGTTTTTAAGTAGTGTGGATCTTGTGAAGTTGGATAAGCGCTTTTTCTTCTATTGCGTACATCGTCAGGTAAAGCTGGATGTAGTGCTCTACGTAAAATGCCTTTTTCAATATTATCAATACTTTTTATGTTGAAAGGAACATTCCATAAATATTCAACTAATCTATAATCGCAAAACGGTACACGAACTTCAAAACCAACAGCCATACTCATACGATCTTTACGGTCAAGTAAGAAAGGAAGGAATCTCGTTAAAAATAAATAAAACATTTGGCGTTGTTTCGCGGATTTTTTACTTTCCCCTTCAAGAGTAGGTACTTCATGAACAGCTTCATGGAATCTTTTATTGATATAATGTTCAGGATTACATTGCTTTGTTACTTCGTTTAATAATAGAGAAGATGTGTTTTTCCAGTTTGTTAACCATGGAAACTTATCTACATACAGTAGTTCTTCTTGATGAAACCAAGGATATCCCCCGAATACTTCATCAGCCGATTCACCAGATAAAGCTACGGTTGCATCTTTTTTCATTTCGCAAAATAGTAAATATAGTGAAGTTTCCATTTCGCCTGCACTTGGCAAATCTTTCGCATGGAGGGGAACGAATAAGTGATTTGCTAATTCTTCAGCATTCACAATAATGTCATGATGCGATGTCCCTACATGTTCGGAAACACGTTTTACCCAAGGAGCGTCTAAGCCAGTGCGAGCAAATGTCAGCTCGAAATCTTTGGCGCTATTTAAAAAGTCGATTGAATACGTGTGAAGTGTTTCGTGCTCCTCTGCAAATTCTTTACCTGCAAGTGCAGTAATACCGCTAGAGTCTAATCCGCCTGATAACATACAAACGAGAGGAACATCGGCAATTAATTGTCTTTTTACTGTATCTTGTAAAATAGATAAAATATGCGAAGATGTATCTTCTATAGAGTCTGTATGGATCTTACTTTCTAAATTCCAATACTTCGTAACTACTTTTTTATGACGTGTAAATGTTATAGAATGTCCAGCACGTACTTCTTGAATATGCTTAAACACACCACATCCTGGAGTGCGAAATAAGCCTAATCCAAATATTTCATTTATTCCATCCGCATCAATTTCAGCAGGGACAGATGGATGCGCTAATAATGCTTTAATTTCAGAGCCGAAAATAATACTGCCATTTCTTTCTGTAAAAAAGAGCGGTTTTACACCTAAATGATCTCGTGCTAAAAACAATTGTTGCTTCTGTTCATCCCATAATGCAAAAGCGAAAATTCCGTTTAAATGTCGTACGCAGTCTTCTTTCCATTCTAAATAAGCATGTAGTAATACTTCTGTATCTGAATGGGTTTCAAATGTATGACCACATTTTTGAAGTTGCTCTCTCAGTTCACGGAAATTATAAATTTCTCCATTATAAGTAAGAGCATACGTATAATCACCAGCACGAAATGTCTTCGGCTGCGTCCCGCCTTCTGGATCAATAACAATTAAACGTCGGTGTGCAAAGGCCGCGCGAGGTGAAAACCAAAATCCTTCAGCATCAGGACCACGATGCTGGATACTATTTGCCATCTTTTCTAAAATAACATGTTCATTGGAGAGATCCTTATTCCAATTTACCCAACCTGTAATTCCACACATACACATCTCATCTCCTAATTTTAAAAATATATTAATGAAATAAAATGTACACCAAATTAAAGAATGACTATATAAATAGTGTACTACATGAATTAAATTGTAGACTTGAGAAAATTTTCTTTGAACGCATAGTCATGTGAGACAATGGCTAAGGGGAAGTATTCCATTACATACAAAAAATAAAAAAGATGAGAGAAAAAATTTCTTCAGACGTTATATAGGGTGTAAAAGCTTTTACAAAACAATAAGGGGAATCGCTACATGAAATCAAATGAGAAAAATTTTATAAAAAGATTACAGCGGCAAAAAGAAGGCGCGTTAGAATTTGTTGTCGATACATACTTACCACTCATAAAGGGGATCACGCATAAAGTTCTACTTCCAATTCAAAATGATGGACTCATAGAGGAATGTATAAACGATATATTTCTTTCCATTTGGAATAACGCAAATAAATTCCATGGAGAGCCGAGTGATTTTAAAAAGTGGATTGCAGCGATTGCAAAGTTTAAAGCAATTGATTATTACCGAAAAGCGACTAAAAAAGTAGAAATTATTTCAGATGAGTTTCATATCAGTACAGAAAAATCAGCAGAAGACGAATTAATCGTTATGGAAGATAGGGAAGAATTATTGAAGCTCATTAATCAATTAGAACCGTTAGATCAAAAGGTATTCATTATGAAATATTTACTTGGTATGAAGACAGAGGAAATAGGTGACAAGCTAGGATTAACTCGGGCAGCAATTGATAATCGAGTGTACCGGGGGAAAAAGAAACTACAACAAAATGCTACGAAAATTAGTTTTGGAGGTAGTGCAATATGAAAGACATTTATGAACTATTAAATGATATTGATATAGATGAAAAAGAACTAGAGGAAATTGAGGCTTCTGAAATTGAAAAAGAAAAAGTGAAGCGTAATGTAAAACAATCGATACGTAAGAAGAAAAAGATGAAAAGTTGGAAAAAAGGTGTCGCTGCTGCATCTATTTTAGTAGGATTATCAGTTGCAACACTTGGTATTGGTTTTCCAACCTATGCTGGAGGTCTTCCTATAGTAGGAGATATATTCCGATTTTTAGATAATGGTAGAACAGGGCTACATGAAAATTATAAAGAGTTTTCGACTGAATTGAATATGACGAGAGAGAGTAATGGGGTTAAGGTTACAATTAATGATGCTGTGTTTGATGGGAGAACTGTAACGATAACGTATTCTATCGAAAGTGAAAAAGATTTAGGAGAGCATCCGAGCATATTTGGTTCCCCGCAAGTAAGCATGTCTAATGGTGCGGCTGGAAGTTCTAAAACTACGAAAGTAGGAGATAAAAAATATGTAGGTATGACTACAACAAGTGATCTTGGTAGTAAAAGAATGGACGTTGCAAATGTTAGATGGAATATGGAATCAATTAATATGTACGAAGAAAAAAAATCAATAAAAGGGAATTGGAATTTTGCTCTTACTTTAAAGGCGATGGATAGTAAGGATATAAAAGTTAATGGGATTTCCGAAAAAGAAGGTATAAAAGTAAATATAGACAAAATGGAAGTAACACCTATGTCATTTATCGTTTTTTATAATCAGGAAGAATCTAAGGCATTAAGGCGCATATGGGATAGTGCAGATGTTGAGCTAGAAATAAAAGATGATTTAGGAAATCAATACGCTGGTGAAGGAAATGGCGGAACGGGTACAGTAGCAGAACCACATAAAAGTAGTTGGAGTACTACATTCCAAAAATTGAATAAAAATGCTACAAAGCTTATCGTTACGCCTCATGTGAATTTGCGAGTGCATACACCTGAAAATCATGGTGGAGTATGTGAATGGAAAAGAGAAGAAAATTGAAGTGCCGAAAAAAGAAGCGAAGAGTAAAGATATTGTTCTAGATGATATCGTAATTGATTTAAAGAAATAGAAGAGAGACTGCCTAAAAACATTAGGCAGTCTCTCTTTTCGCTAAAAACTAGTTACGAGTAACGCATGTGGATGCTGCGTTTTATACTCATCTTTCCACGGAATGTTTAGTTGTTCCCACGATTCGCCGCTATCATTGGATTGAAACACGCCGTTGTTATTTAACGTGTAAAACGTATGTGGTTCTGCCTTGTTTGTCGCAAACATCGAAATGACTGTACCGATTGCGGATGGTAGTCCTTGTTGTACTTGCTGGAAAGGAGTATCTTTCGTTTTTCGATAAATATAAGATTCATAAGGAATATGGTGATGAGCGAGATCAGCACTCGGTGCAGCTGAAACGAGAATCGTATTGCAATCAGCGGGATCGATAGCCATGCTGTATAAATAATGATGTTCAAGTCCTTCACTGCATGAGATCCAGCTGTTTCCATTGTTATAACTTTCAAGATATGCACGATCAGGTCCGCCCATAAATCCGTCACCACATGATGCATAAAGGCGATTTGGTGCTTCAGGGTGCATAAGTAATTGATGAGCATCGATAGGGGCACCGAATTTTTTATCGATCCATGTATGCCCTTTATCATTACTTTGAATAACAGCACCAGCTTCGATTGAAACGTGTATTGTATTAGGGTTGTTTGGATCAACTGTAATCCAGCGTACGTGATGGGTAAAAGGTCTAGGCGGAAATGCCCACGTATAAGAAGATAATAATGATTTCATATTTTTAAGTTCAGTCCACGTTTCACCACCATTTTCAGAGCGGAATAAAGCGCTCGGTTCTGTGCCAACATAAACGACACCATATCCGTTAACTTGTTCATTTGAGCTTATTGTTATGGAAGTGATAGAGGAGTGCAAAATACCATCTTCTTTAGGAAAATCAAAGTAACGATAAGAATCTCCAATTGGTCTCCATGAATCCCCGCTATCGTCACTTAACCATAGACCTCGTCCAAATGTTCCGCAATATACACGATTTTTTTGAAATGGATCAACAGCGATACAGGTAGGTTGCATATTTTGTAAGTGGTAAGTCGTTTCATAGTCATCATATTGTTCTTTCACTACAACAAGTTCACGTTCCATACAGAGAAATAAACGTTTCATTTTAGTAACCTCCTTAAAAATTCTTTCATTAGTAAACAATATGAAAATAAAAAAGAAGTAGTCTTGTTTTATTTGAGAAAAAGGGATTGTTTAAAAAGAAGCGAAGTGTGTATACAGAGGAAGCGGGCGTTTACAATCAGTCAATTCGGGATAAAGATGGGGAGTTTGTTTCATACTAACATACAGATATTGTACTTAAAGGAGTATTCGTATGGGACATTCGCATGATCATGGTCATTCAAAAAATAAAAAGGCGTTACTAATTGCCTTCCTACTAACAACAAGTTTTATGATTGCAGAAGTTGTTGGTGGATTTGTAACAAATAGCTTAGCACTATTATCTGACGCGGGGCATATGTTAAGTGATGCGGTATCTTTAGCCTTAAGTTTACTTGCGTTTAAGCTCGGAGAAAAAACAGCAACAACTGCGAAAACATATGGATATAAGCGAGTCGAAATGTTAGCAGCATTATGTAACGGTGTCGTTCTTATTGTCATTTCGGTATACATTTTTATTGAAGCAATCCGCCGTTTTAAAGAACCAGTTGAGATTGCTAGTAATGGGATGCTCATTATTGCTGTACTTGGTCTGCTTATTAATATTTTATCAGCTTGGATATTAATGAGAGGCGGAGATGTGAAGGGGAACTTGAATTTAAGAAGTGCTTTCCTTCACGTATTAGGCGATCTATTAGGATCAGTCGGAGCGATTATTGCAGCGCTATGTATTAAATTTTTCGGATGGACGGTTGCTGATGCGATTGCTAGTATTCTTGTGTCTATTTTAGTCATTATTAGTGGATGGCGTGTAACACGTGATACCGTCCATATATTAATGGAAGGTGCACCCCAGCACATAAATGTTGAAGAGGTAAAAAGTACATTATTAAATATTACGGTTGTAAAAGAAGTTCATGATTTGCACATATGGTCTGTCACATCTGATTTTCAAGTATTAACTTGCCATTTGATTATTAAAGGTGATGAAACGCAAAATGTATTAAAAGAGGCTACGGATGTATTAAAGGAGAAGTTTCATGTAGAACATGTCACCATTCAAGTAGAAATAGATGGTGAATTTAATCATAGTGAGACAACCTGCAAAGTATGAAAGAAAAAGGATAAGAAAATGTGTCATAACATTTTTCGCACGGCATACATATATATAATGTGGCCACAAATACTTTGTCAGGTAAATATTTCATGAAATTACTTTACTTATAAAGAGTCATCTTTTATAATCAAAAGTGGTAATTGATAAAGATTATCATTTTCAATGATCGTGGAAAGGAGTTTTTTTAAAGATGAGTAGTCAACTCCGTTTTGCTGTTGAAAATCGTAAGAGGCATTTAATTGATGAGTTAATTGGAGCAGGTGTGTTTAAAATTCGTGACCGACAATTATACGAGCTGTCTTTAGAGGAATTAGAAAAAGAGTATGAAGATATTGAGGATTACGCAAATATTCAGGCATAGCACATAGATTAGTAAATAAGGAGCTGGTTACACTTTTGTGTAGCCAGCTTTATTATTTCATAGAAATCATTTTTTATATTTCTTTCATGGGACGGAGCCAGTTTTGAGACATCATTTGTTCCATTTGTTTTTCATCTTGTTTTTGTAGCGCTTGAATAATAGGGTGCTGTTCTTTAGAGGTTGTTTTTGTTAGCAGGATATCAAGAAGAAACGTTTGTTGGAGATAAAAATAAATTAGTGAAGCTTTCAGGAGCATTTTCTTATATAGTCGGAGTTGCTACTATAATATTACCGCTTGGCTTAGAAAAAATAGGTGATGTAGTTGGTAACATATATACTATATTAATTGTTTTAGGTACAGTTGTATTTATAATTAAAGCAAACCTATTAAATAAGAGTGCTATAAAATAAAAAGGCTTCATTCTACTGAAGCCTTTTATTAATTATTATGAAGTATAAGTAAAAGCCGGAATAGGATCAATAAATGTATTCCACTTTTGTTCCATTTCCTTTTCTGTTAATAGACAATCATCTAATGATTGTTCAATCACAGAACGATTCATATCAATACCGATAAATACGAGCTCAGTTATTCGATCTCCATATCGCTCGTCCCAGTTTTTTAATACTTCTGGTTCTTCTGCAATCATTTGATTTCTTTCAGTTTCAGGTAATGCGGCTATCCATTCACCGGCTCCTTGAATTGTAATAGAGGAACCTGCTTGAGATAGAAGCCCTATCATATTATTACGAGATGCGAGCCAGAAGAATCCTTTCGCTCTTACAACATCTAAAGGCCATTTTTCTAGCCAATTCATAAGGCGCTCGGGATGGAAAGGATATTTGCGACGGTAAACAAAGGAATTGATACCGTATTCTTCCGTTTCCGGTGTATGATGTTCACTATTTAATTCTTGTATCCAGCCGGCCGATTGACTGGCTTCTTCATAATTAAATAGATTTGTGTTTAAAATTTCTTGTAATGGTACTTTGCTAAACGAAGATTTAAGAACTTTTGCATTAGGATTTAATTTTTTTAGTAAATGATGAAGCTCTATCACATCTTCTTTTTCTAGCAAATCTATTTTATTAAGAATAATTACGTTTGCAAACTCAATTTGATCTATTAATAAATCAATAACTTCCCGGGTATCATTCTCATCGATTGCTTGTTTTCGGTCTAATAAACTTTCTCCATCTGCAAAATCATCCCAAAACCTATTTGCATCTACAACTGTAACCATCGTATCGAGGCGACAATTTCTCGTTAAATCAATGTTAAGAACTTCGTCTGTATAAGTAAACGTTTGAGCAACTGGAATAGGCTCACTTATACCAGAAGATTCAATAATAATATAGTCAATATCACCATTTTCAACAAGACGATCCACTTCTATCATTAAATCTTCTCGTAGTGTACAGCAGATGCAACCATTTTGAATTTCTACTAATTTCTCTTCCGTACGTGAAAAACCACCCTTTTTTATAAGAGATGCATCAATGTTTACTTCGCTCATATCATTAACGATAACAGCTACTTTTAAGTTGTTCTTATTAGTCAAAATGTGATGTAGTAAGGTAGTTTTTCCAGATCCTAAAAACCCACTTAATACAGTGATAGGTACTTTTTTCATGAAATGATCTCCCCTTTAAATCGTAATGATTACGTTTTATATTAAACGATGGAAAAAGAAAAATCAATAATAAATCATAATGATTACGATTTGAGAATAGAAATAGACTATAAAATTTGTGCTGTAGTATGAAGCATTTGGACAAGCACATGTTTACATATAAATAAAATGGAGGCGAGAAGCTTGGTCTTTAATAGAGTTTCAAAAGAATTAGTAGGCATAGCTCTTATCGCTATGTTTCTCTTTTTATTATTTTTTGTAGATTTTACAAGTCTAGCAAATTTGCACAAAAATATACCACAGGAATGGTTGAATGTGAATACAGTATTTTTAAGTATCATTTTTGAAGCAATACCCTTTATTTTATTAGGGGTAATTGTTTCTTCATTTATTCAAGTGTTTGTGACGGAAGATATGATTCAAAAAGTAATGCCGAAATCTCCGATTGTTGCAATGATTCCAGCAGTATTTGTGGGAGTTCTTTTTCCAATGTGTGAATGTGTCATTATACCAATTGTAAGAAGGCTCATTCAAAAGGGGTTACCACTTCATGTAGGCATTGTTATTTTACTGAGTGCACCCATTATGAATCCAGTCGTTTTTTTATCTACTGTATATGCGTTTCAAAAAAATGATTATGTTGTATATGCACGCTTTGGGATAACAATTTTAGTTGCTCTATTCATAGGTCTAATTGTGTATTATTGCTATCGCCAAAGAAATGTTTTAAAAGACGTAGAGGTTTCAGTTCAAACAAGCAAAAAAAAGAGTTGGAAAGATGTTATGAATCACACTGTAGATGAGTTTTTTGATACTGGTAAGTATTTATTGATTGGTGCTTTTTTAGCAAGTGTATTTCAAACGTTTTTTGATCGGAATGTACTGGATGCAGTAGCACATAACGAAGTAATTGCCCCCTTTATTATGATGGGATTTGGTTATGTTTTATCAATTTGCTCTGCAGCCGATGCTTTTATAGCGGCATCTTTTGGACATGTTTTCTCAGTAAAGGCACTTCTCGCATTTCTTGTGTTTGGGCCGATGCTTGATATGAAAAATACGTTAATGCTATTTGCATATTTTCAAAAGAAATTTGTATTCTTTTTAATGGGAATTGTCATTGTATCTGTGTATACCATCCTGCAAATTATAATGTTATAGGAGGTGAGAAAGAATGGAGAAAGAGGAGCAGAAGGCATATCATCGCTATATTCGTGGCATTATTTTAATTGGTTTAGCAATGCTCTTATTTAAACTACTTGTAACAGGGAATATTTATAATTTTATCGCTCCAAAAATGATTAAATTTACGTATATAGCTTTTGTAGTGATTTTACTTCTTGGTTCTTTACAAGTTTGGAGAGATGGGAGAGAAAAAGAGGATGATTGTAATTGTTGTAAGCATCATACAGCATTAAAATCAGGGATGAAAAGTTTCTTTGTATATGTTTTATTTGTTGTTCCGATTATTAGTGCTTTTCTATTTGGAAATGTAACAATTGATGGAAGTTTAGCAGGAAAAAGGGGTATGAATCAAAGTGTACAGGCGAGAAGTATGGAAGGGAACGAAAAAGAGGGGAAACAGGATGATTTTGATGGGCGAGAGGTATTCGATGATCCAGATGAAACATCAAATTTATCAACGACTTATGAAACGGAAGAGCAAGTAGTAAAAAGTATGTTAGGACAGCATAAACTACAAGTAGAGGATAAGGATTATGTTCAAACAATGAGTATAATTGGTCAAGATGTAAAAGGGTTTAAAGGGAAAGAAATTATATTCTCAGGGTTTATATATAATGATAAGGATGTGACGGGTAATAAAGCAGTAGTGGCTCGATATGGCATAACTTGTTGTATTGCGGATGCATCAGTCTGGGGGATGATTGTTACCGGGAAAAACGTTGGGAAAATTCCAAAAGAAACATGGGTGAAAATAACAGGATTATTAGATGAAACGACATATAAAGGAACAGTCTTTCCACTTGTAAAAGTAAACAAAATCGAGAAAATTGATAAGCCAACTGAACCATATGTATATGACGCTTTACCTCAATAGAAAAGAATAAATTCTTCATATTTTCATGAAATAGAATCATAATCATGGCGATAAAAAAATAAAGATAAGAGTAATTTGGTTTGTTAAAAATATGTGCAGAAGGAGTTATGCGATGAACTGGGTTACTCATAAACCATCATTTGAATTTGAAACATTTAGTCCTATTATTCGGTCACAATCTGCGTGGAGTGGACATTTAGATTTTGCATATGACTTAGTAAGATTTGAAAAACCAGAAACTTTAGTTGAGTTAGGTACACATCTAGGTGCTTCTTTCTTCAGTTTTTGTCAGGGAGTAAAAGATGGAGGGTTATCGACTAAATGCTTTGCAGTAGATACTTGGGCTGGAGATGGGCATACAGGTCCATATGGAGAAGGGGTTTTTCAAATAGTAGAAAAAGTAGTGAGCGATAACTACCTTAATATAGGAAATTTAATTCGATCTACTTTTGATGATGCTGTAGACCAGTTTCAAGATGAAACGATAAATCTTTTGCATATTGATGGCTATCATACGTATGAAGCTGTTTCTCACGATTATAACACATGGCTACCGAAAGTCGCGAAAAACGGTATTGTATTATTTCATGATATTGAAGTTAGAAGTGGTGATTTCGGCGTATATCAGTTTTGGGATGAGGTAAAAGCGAAGTACCCTCATTTTCAATTTGCGCATTCATATGGACTGGGAGTGTTATTTCCGAAGGGTTGTAGTGATAAGTTTGAGGAAATACTTAAAAATAAAGAAGAAATACAAAATATGTATAAATAAAGATAGGGCATGCATCATTTTAATGATGTGTGCCCTATTTTTTGTGTAGAAAATAATGGTGTTAATTAAAAAGTGAAGATAGTTGTAAAAAGTTTTGTTGCAGCAAATATTAAAAAAGTTAGTATGGGATTGTTCTTTGTAAATAAAGTGAAGCTTTAATACGTTCATATCAATTCGGAATTTTACAGTAGTTAATTTCTTATCTAAGTGCTTTGCGCTTACTGAATTTTAAGGCGGAGGTCTTATTGGCCGAAAATATCGGGATAAATAAAAATACAACATTTTTTATATTTTTCATTGCGAAAAACGTAATCTACTTTTACAATAGAAAGGGTTGTGAATATATTATACTGGAAAAATAAATCGAAATAATATGAAAATTTTGTTTTGTCTTCGCTAATTGTATATTACATACATGTAAGACGACATACGTCATGTTATCGACTTGTAAGGAGAGAAAAAAATGAAAAGTGTAAGATTACCATCGATGCTAGAAATCATAGTTCTTTTATTACTATTTCTTGCTGTTGTCTTTTCCTTCCAAACGATTTTTGATCTCCCAATTCAATTAGCGCTATTTATTTCATGGTTTTTAGTAATTGCGCTTGGATTAAGATTAGGATTTCGTTATCAAGAATTGCAAGATGCAATTACGAAAGGGATTTCTAACGGATTAGAAGCAATACTGATTTTAGTTGCAGTAGGTGCTTTAATTGGAACGTGGATTGCTGGTGGGGTAGTACCAACATTAATCTATTATGGATTAGAATTTATTCACCCTAGCATATTCCTATTAGCAACATTAATTATTTGTTCTATAACTTCTATCGCAACAGGAACGTCTTGGGGAACAGTGGGAACAGCAGGTATTGCTATGATGGCGATTGGTGAAGGACTTGGTTTACCACTTCCGCTTGTTGCTGGTGCAGTTCTTTCAGGAGCTTATTTCGGCGACAAATTATCACCACTTTCTGATAGCACAGTTCTTGCAGCTTCTATGGCGAAAGTAGATGTTATTGCTCACGTTCGAGCTATGCTCGTATTAGATGTTCCAGCTTATATTATTACTAGTATTATGTTTACTGTAGCTGGTTGGATGTATGGCGGCGATAATGTAGATTTGAATCGAGTAGAATTTTTAAAAGAAGCTTTATTAAAGCAATTTGATATTAAAATATGGATGCTTATTCCAGCGGTCATTGTTATCGTTCTATTAGCGATGAAGAAACCGTCTATGCCAACAATTGCAATGGGAGCTTTAATTGGTGCAATTTGGGCAACTCTTTTCCAAGGGATGAACTTTGGAGAGGCGATTGGAACAGCTTATAACGGATTCTCAATTCAATCTGGTGTTGAGTTTGTTGACAAGTTATTAAACCGTGGTGGAATTAACGGCATGCTTGGCTCAGTAGCTGTTATTATTTTCGGTTTAGGATTTGGTGGATTACTTGAAAAACTAGGTGTTTTAAAAGTAATCGTATCAAAATTTGAGAAGAAATTAAATTCTGCAGGTAATGTAACATTGTCTACATTAATCGTGGCATTCTTAGCTAATATATTTGGTTGTGCGATGTATGTATCACTAATTTTAACACCAAAAATTATGGAAGATAGCTATGATAAATTAAAAATAGACCGTCGTGTATTAGCGCGTAACTCAGAAGTAGGTGGAACGTTAACTTCAGGTATGGTTCCATGGTCTGATAATGGTATTTTTATGGCGGGTATTTTAGGTGTAGCAACGTTCTCATACGTTCCGTTTATGTGGTTAAGCTTCGTATCGTTAATTTTAGCAGTTATTTACGGATATACAGGCAAATTCATCTGGTATGTAGATGATGCAGATAAAGGAAAGCAAGCATCATAAAATAAAAATCACCTTCTACAATATGTAGAAGGTGATTTTTTATTTTGTAATAGCATCTGCTGAAGTTACTTCATTCTCATATTTAGCAATTTTTTGTTGTATCTTTTTTAAGTTTTTTTCAGTGTCTTGGATGAGCTGTAAGACATTGGTCTCTTGTTGTTTCATTAATTCCAACCGTTGAAAGATGGTAGATTCTCCTTCCATAGACCAGTCGATAAATTGTTTTATTTTTTGAATAGGCATACCAGTGTTTTTTAAACACAAAATCATTTCTAAGTATTTGAGTGCTTCTTCATCAAAAGCTCGATCTCCTTTTTCATTTCTTTGCAGAAAAGGGAACAGTCCTTGTTTATCATAATAACGTATTTGAGAAATAGTTAAGTGTTGCATTTTGGCGACTTGCCCAATTGTATAATACATATCATTCATCCTTTTGTTACCAAGGTATAATGCCATTTTTATTTAGTATTTTACCATTATAGTTTGTTTCACTTAATGCATATTTAATAATAATTTTAGCACTTTCAATAGTTGTATGGCCACCAGGGGAATTTCCATTAAGATCAGTAGTTGTAAAACCAGGAGTTATCCCAAATACTTCTGGACCGTTAGTAGCAAATTCTTTACTAAAAGCTAATGTTAAAGCATTAATAGCAGTTTTGGAAGAATTATATCCTAGTGTATTGATTGGATGTGTTTCACCATTAGCAAACATTGTTAGTGAGGCCATGTCAGTTGTTACATTTAGTATTTTACTGTTGCTTGAATTCTTTAATAATGGTAAAAAGGCTTGTATCATTTGGAAAGTTCCAAAAAAGTTAACTTCAAATCCTTGGCGTAAAGTTTCAATATTTAATTCACTAGGTAGCGTATTGAAGTCTAATGCAATGCCTGCGTTATTAATTAATAAATGTAAATGGTCAGTCGTTTCGTGAATTTTCTTTGTTGCTTCTTGAATGGATTGTGAATTTGAAATATCTACTTGAATATAGGAAACGTTTGAAACATTTAAAGAGTCTACGGCTTGTTGTCCAAGTTGTTCATTACGAGCACCTAAAAATACGTGATAATTTTTTTCTGCTAATTGACGAACAAGTTCATATCCAATTCCTTTATTCGCACCTGTTATAAAAGCATATTTTTTCATATTGAATTCCTCCAGTAGTGTTATAGTAGGTTACAATGGAAAGGATACAGCCTAAACTTAAGTTTAGGTCAAGAGGAATTTTTTAAAATAAATATAAAATATCTATATATAAGAGTGAGAATTCTTATCATTTAAGAAAAAGTCTGTTATTATAAGAGATGTAGGTATTATATTTTCAAGGGGATGAAAACATGGAGTACAGAATTGAAAGAGATACATTAGGAGAAATAAAAGTTCCAGCTGATAAATTATGGGCAGCACAAACACAACGTAGTAAAGAAAACTTTCCAATTGGAACAGAGCAAATGCCGCTTGAAATTGTAAAAGCATTTGCAATTTTAAAGAAGAGTGCAGCGCTTAGCAATCAAAAATTAGGAAAGCTATCAGAAGAAAAAGCAGAAGCAATTGTAGAAGCTGCTGATGAAGTGATTGCAGGGAAATGGAATGAACATTTTCCGCTTGTCGTATGGCAAACAGGTAGTGGTACACAGTCAAACATGAATGTGAATGAAGTAATTGCAAATCGTGGGAATCAAATTTTGAAAGAGAATGGATCTGACGTACATATTCATCCAAATGATGATGTGAACATGTCACAAAGTTCAAATGATACATTTCCAACGGCGCTCCATGTAGCTTGTGTAATCGCAGTAGAAAATCACGTATTACCAGCAATCAGGAAATTAAAAGGAACTTTAGCAGAAAAAGTAACTGCATTTGAACATATTATAAAAATTGGTCGTACACATTTACAAGATGCAACACCGTTAACTTTAGGGCAAGAAATTAGCGGATGGCACCGTATGCTTGAAAAAACAGAGCGTATGATTGCAGAGAGCAATACATATATGAAAGAGTTAGCAATTGGTGGAACTGCGGTTGGAACAGGTATTAATGCTCATCCTAAATTTGGTGAGATGGTATCAGAGGAAATTAGTCAATTTACAGGTAAACAATTTGTTTCTGCACCAAATAAGTTCCATGCATTAACGAGCCATGATGAAGTTGTATATACTCACGGTGCATTAAAAGCATTAGCTGCAGATCTAATGAAGATCGCTAACGATGTACGTTGGCTTGCAAGTGGTCCACGTAGTGGTCTTGGAGAAATTATTATTCCAGCCAATGAACCAGGAAGCTCTATTATGCCAGGTAAAGTAAATCCAACGCAAAGTGAAGCATTAACGATGGTTGTAGCGCAAGTGATGGGGAATGATGCAACAATCGGATTTGCTGCGAGCCAAGGTAACTTTGAGTTAAACGTATTTAAACCTGTTATTGCTTATAACTTCTTACAATCAGCTCACTTATTAGCGGATGCAATTGTTTCGTTTAATGACAATTGTGCAGTTGGTATTGAAGCAGATGAAGAAGTAATTAATGAAAATGTGAATCGTTCACTAATGCTTGTAACAGCGCTAAACCCACATATCGGATATGAAAATGCAGCGAAAATTGCGAAGCATGCTCATAAAGAAGGATTAACTTTAAAAGAAGCAGCATTGCAATCTGGGCTACTAACAGAAGGGCAATTTGATGAAATTGTAGATCCAAAGAAAATGATTGCTCCAAAAGAGTAATAGAAAAAGCCAAGGTTCTTAGTATAGAATCTTGGCTTTTTTGATGTTCATTTTTATGTTTCATCTACTTGCAATACTGCAAGCTTCAAAATATATTATTTGTTAGCAGGCGTATTCATTACTTTCATCTGTGGGCAGTTCTCTTTTAAGAGTGAAATGAATTTTTCTTCTTCTTGTGGTACGAAAGTGGTCACTGAGTCAAATAAATTATAATTAATTTCTAATTGTTGCCTAGTCCATTTTTTTGAACGAAGTTTTTTGCCAGAGTACTTAATATGGCGAATGTCTTTAAATGGGATTTCAGTACGAAGTATGAAACCGTGTTTTACAACAAGAGATGATTCCGTTACGTTGTAGTGAGAGAAATAGAATGAAGAAAGATTCACGATATTTAATAGCATCATGAGAGTGAAAAAAATAGAATTTTCATTTTGGAAGAATAACGAAACGAAAAAAATAATTAGAAATAATGTAATGAAAATGACGTGGAATGGATTTTTTTTCGCTTTAAATTTCAAGTTAGTCACCTCGGTATACTTGTTCTTTAACTAAATTAAATCATAACATTGTGATAAAACGTGTGAATATGCAGAATTGCATATTCACACGTTTTATTATTCATGTAAAATTTCTTGATAGGATAAATTCAAAAGAAGTTTTGTAATAGTGGAGTGACATGAAGTGACTTACAAGAATAGAAAGATAGTGTTAGTCATAATTAGTTGTATGATGATTATGAGTAGTTGTGCTAATAAATTTGTTGAAGATAGAAATCGAAAGCATACATTTGTACAAGCAAGTAAGGTTTTAGTAGAGACTGTAAATAGAATATATAAATTGAAACTTTAATCAACTGATTATTAGCCCTCACCAATCGGGCTTTTAAGGGCAGCCCGCCCTCATTTAACTTCTTTGCTTCCGCT